>JBHAES010000216.1:0-7131 GCA_041855725.1 Actinomycetota bacterium | reverse complement strand
GCGCCCGGACCTCCTCGATGCTGCGGCGGGCGGTGCCCCCGATGACCGCCAGCGCCTCCTCGGCGGCCCGCGGGTCGGTCCGGAGCACCGCCTGCGCCCCGACGGGCTGCATCCCGATGACCGCCAGGGAGTGCCCGAGCAGGTCGTGGACGTCGCGCGCGATCCTCGTGCGCTCGACGGACACGGCCAGGCGCCGCTCGGCGTCCTGCTGGGCCTGGAGCATCTCGGCGCGCTCGATGGCCTGCTCGACCCGCTCACGCGCCCTGCGCCGGGCGGCCCCGGCCAGGGCGGCCGTCGTCAGGAGGGTCCACGCCGTGAGCAGGATGATGAGGACCTGCACCGGGGTGCGGAAGGCTGGCTCTATCCACACCACCACGCGGGTGAGCGCCGGGAGCGCCCCGAGGTACAAGGCAGCCAGGACCAGCCACCGCCAGGGCGAGGACAGCCGCGACTGGCTCGTCCACGCCGCCAGGGCGGCCAGGGCGAGCATGAGGACGCTCGGCTGGGCGAAGGCGAGAAGGTGAACGGCCAGGACCGCCCCGAGGACGAGGACAGCGGCCAGCGGCGCGCGCGAGCGGCCGAGCACCGCCAGGCACGCGACCACGACGAGGACCACCCAGACCGCGGCGGCAGGGTCCGGCAGCCACGACGCGGCCCGCGGGGCGGAGAACGACGCCACGACTGCGAGGAGGACGGCGGTGAGGACGTCGAGTCCCGAGGGCAGGGGGAGGGCGCGCATGGCGCCACCGTAGGTTCGGCGACGCCCTGAGGGCGTCATACCCGGGTATGACCGATGCTCCTGGCACCGGGCCCGAGGTCCAGGCCCGGGTCCGATGCGCCCGGGGGAGGGTCCCAGGAACCTTGAGCCATGAGCACGATGACGCCACCGTCCCTTCTCCAGCCCCCGACGCAGGCCCGCATCCAGGGCTCCGCCCAGCCCGCGGCCCTTGACCTGGCGGTGGACACCCGCGACCTGACGAAGACCTTCACCGACCGGCACGGTGCGCGCACCGTCGTCGACTCCCTCGACCTGGCGGTCCCGCGCGGCACCGTCTACGGCTTCCTGGGCCCCAACGGCTCGGGCAAGTCGACGACCATGAAGATGATCCTGGGGCTGCTCGCACCCACCCGCGGCTCGATCGCGGTCATGGGGCAGCCGCTCACCCCGGCCACCCGTCCCGGGCTCATGGCGGCCACCGGCTCCCTCATCGAGCAGCCTCCGGGCTACGGCCACCTCACCGGGATGCAGAACATGAGGATCGTCCAGAAGATGCTGGGCCTCAGCGACGCCCAGGTCGACCGGGCGCTGGCGCTCGTGCGCCTGACCGAGCACCGCGACCGGCTCGTGCGCACCTACTCGGTGGGCATGAAGCAGCGCCTGGGCGTGGCCATCGCCCTGGCCCGCGAGCCGCGCCTCCTCGTCCTCGACGAGCCGACCAACGGCCTGGACCCCGCCGGGATCGAGGAGATCCGCCACCTCCTGGTCTCCCTGGCCGACCAGGGCGTGAGCGTCATGGTCTCCAGCCACCTGCTCGACGAGGTCGATCGGATGGCCTCGGTCCTGGGCGTGCTGTCCGCCGGCAGGCTCGTCTTCCAGGGCACCCGTGCCGCCCTCATGGCGCGCTCGGTGCCCGACCTGCTCGTCGTCACCCCTGACCCGAGGGCGATCACCCCCGACCTCCTGGCAGGGCTCGGCGCCGGGCTTGTCACGGCGCTGCCCGGTGGCCTGAGGGTCCCCGGCCTGGGGGCCGAGGCCACGGCCGAGCTGGTCCGCCGCCTGGTCGACGCCGGTGTCCCCGTCCACGAGCTGCGCCGCGAGCCGCGCAGCCTCGAGGAGGTCTTCATGGACCTGACCGGGCGCGGGGGTGCGCTGTGATGAGCACCCGTCGCGGGACCCTCCCCATGGGACAGGCGGTCGGCCTGGAGCTGGCCAAGATGCGACGGCTGCGAGCCGTGCCGATCCTCGTGGCCGTCACCGCGGCGACGACGGCGCTGTCGGCGAGCACCCTGTTCTCCGCCTCGGCCCGCGCCCAGTGGGCGGACCCGGCCTCCGACCTGTGGGCCTCCCTCCTCCTGTCGTGCGCCATGATGGCCGGGGCGCTCACCGGCCCCCTGACCGCCGCCATCATGGCCGGCCACCTCACCGACATCGAGCACTCGGGGTCCGGCTGGAACCTGGCCGCCGGGGTGGGCCTGACCCCCGGCAGGCTCCTGCGGGCCAAGGTCGCGGCCCTCGCGCTGCTCGTCGTCCCGGCGATCCTCGTCCAGAATCTTCTCCTCGTCGGCCTCGGCACGGCCGTGGGGCTCGCCGCCCCCGTCCCCGTGGGCGCCTGGGCGGGCTGGACCGTGTCCCTCGTCGTGCTCCAGATGATCATGATCGCGGGCCACGCGTGGCTCTCGGCGATCGTCCCCAACCAGCTCGTGTCGATGACGGTAGGACTCCTGGGCGGCTTCGTCGGGGTCTACATGCTCCTCGCGCCGCCGTGGCTCGCCCGGCTCGTCCTCCCCTGGGGCTGCTACGCCGTCATGAGCCCGGCGGGGATCGTCGACGGTCAGACCGTCCTGGTGCGTCCCGGCTGGACCCTCCTGGGTCTCCTCTCTGCTGCGGCCGCCCTCCTGTTCACCACCGCCACCGCACGCCTGGACCGCATCGAGGACCGCGGGATCGTCCTGGGCACCCCGCTGGGGGCCGGCAGAGCCCTGCGCCGTCGTGGTCGCGCGAGGCCGACGGCCGTGCAGGGCGCCCGACCCGGCCCTGAGCACCTCGCCGGGACCGGTCCTCAGGCAGTCCCCGTCCCGGCACGCACCACCGCCGGGCTGCCGCGCCGGGTCCGCGGCCCCGCCCTGGTCGGGGTCGAGCTGAGCAAGCTGCGGCGCACCGCGGTACCCGTCGTGGCCGTCGTCGTCCCCCTGCTCACCGTCATCGCCGGAGCGGTCAACTACCGGGCCAACCAGGGAGTGCTCTCGGCCGGGTGGGGGTCACTGGTCTCCCAGGTCTCGGTCTTCTACAGCCTCAACGTCGCCCCCCTGGCCGTGGCCCTGCTCGTGGCCGCGACCTGGCGGGTCGAGCACCGGGGGACCTCCTGGACCATGATGCGCACGACGCCCCACTCGACCTGTGCCGTCGTGCTCGCCAAGGCCGCGGCCGTCATCGTCCCGGTCATCGCCATGGAGCTCGTGCTCATCGCGATGACCGGGGTGGCTGGGACGGTGCTCGGACTGGGGTGGTCGATGCCGTCCGAGCTCCTCGCCCAGGGGCTCGTCTTCATCCTGGCCGCCCTGCCGCTCATCGGGCTGCAGTCCCTCCTGTCGATGCGGATGCGTTCCTTCGCCGGCCCGGTCGCGGCCTGCCTGGGGCAGGTGGTCGTCGCCTTCATGCTCGTGTCCACCCTCAACCCCGCCTCGGCGCTGTGGCCCGCGGCGCTCGTCACCCGGGCCCTGAGCCTGGGGTCGACCGCGGTGAGCACGGCCGGAGGCGTTGACGTCGCCGGCGCCGCACCGATCCTGGCCGGGACCCTGGCCTCGGGGGTCGCGTGCTGGGGTGCCCTGGCCCTCGCAGCCCGACGACGGGGGTAGCCGGCCCGCTGAGCGCCTGGCGCGCCCTGCGTGCCCGAGCACATCGACGACATCTGCTACGTCGCCACCCGCCAACTTCGTCGATCTCACGTGGGGGACCCCCGCCCCCGTCTTGATGGCCGACCCCCGCCTCGCCCAGGTCCGGGTCCGCGCCTTCGGCTCCTCCTCCGTGAAGTCACCGACATCGCCCGACTCTTCCGCGGGGGCCTACCCGGTGCTCACCATCAGGCGTCGACGGCCCGCACCATCCGGTCCACGGCCTCGGTGACGACCGCCGGGCTCGTGGCGAGGTTGATCCGCACCCACTGGCCGTGGTCGGCCGCGTAGTCGGTGCCCGCGTTGAACGCCACCCGGCCCCGCCCGAGGAACGTGGCGTACGGGTCGTCGAGGCCGAGCGGGCGGCAGTCGACCCACGCCAGGTAGGTGCCGGGCGACGGCTCGTACGCCAGGCCCAGCCGCTCCCGCAGCAGCCGCGCCAGCAGCCGCTTGTGGTCGGCCACCTCGTCGTTGAGCCGTGCCAGCCAGTCCCGGTCGCGGTCGAGGGCTGCCGCCTGCACGGCGAGGCCGAGGTGGCTCGCGCCGGCACGTACCTCGTACGGCAACGCCCACATCTCGTCGACCACCTGGTCGCCGGCCACCAGCAGCCCGGCCTTGAGCGCCGCCAGGTTGAACGACTTGGAGGCCGACGTCACCGCGTACGCGTCACCCGTGCCGGGCACGCTCAGGTAGGGCACGAACTCGACGCCGGGCGCCGTGAGCGGGCCGTGGATCTCGTCGCTGATCACCCGCACCCCGTGCTCGCGGGCCAGGCGGGCCACCTCGGCGAGCTCGGCGCGGGTGTGGACGGTGCCGTGGGGGTTGTGGGGGCTGCACAGCAGGTAGGCGGCCACGCCCTGCGTCGCGAACGCCTCGGCGAGGGCGGGCAGGTCGAGCCGACCGGCCTCGGTCACCGGCACCTCGACGAGCCGGCGGCCGCGGACGCTGCCCGACACCCGGAACGGCGGGTAGACGGGCGGGTTGATGACGACCTTCGCGTCGGGCGGGGTGAGGTGGTCGACCAGCTCGGCCATCCCCGTGACCACGTCGGCGCACGGCATCACGCGGCGCTGCTCCAGCCGGAGGCCCCACGCGTCGGCGGCGAACCGGACGAACGCCTGCGGCAGCGAGTCGTAGCCCGGGTAGCCGAGGTCGCCCACGTCGAGCAGGTGGTCGAACGCGGCCCGCACCCCCGGGGGCACCGCGACGTCCATCTCCGCCACCCACAGCGGCAGCACGTCGGGGGCGTGGCGGGTCCACTTCATCGAGGTGCGCGCGCGCAGCACGTCGAGGCCGAGGTCGAAGATCATGGGTCCACCTCACCACATCCGGCGACGAGTCCCGCACCCGGGACCGCGAAGGGAGAGGCTGCGCGAGGGGAGGCCCCTCGTGCCCCCGGCCGGTGCCGGCGGCGGTCGCCGAGGGCGGCGCGGCTACAGTCGCAGCATGGCTCGCTACCTCGACGTCCACCCCGACAACCCGCAGCCACGGGCTCTCGCCCAGATGGTCGACATCCTCAAGGCGAGTGGGCTGGTGGCCTACCCGACCGACTCGGGCTACGCCCTGGGCTGCACGATGGGCAACCGTGAGGGCCTCGACCGGATCCGGACGATCCGGCGCCTCGACCGGCACCACCACTTCACGCTGGTGTGCAGCGCCTTCGCGCAGCTCGGCACCTACGTGCAGATGGACAACCGCATCTTCCGGGCGGTGAAGGCGGCCACGCCGGGGCCGTACACGTTCATCCTCAAGGCGACCCGCGAGGCGCCCAAGGCGATGCTCCACGACCGGACGAAGACGGTCGGGGTGCGGGTGCCGAGCCACACGACCGCCCTCGCGCTGCTCGACCTGCTGGGCGAGCCGCTGATGTCGTCGACGCTGATCCTGCCGGGTGAGGAGGAGCCGATGACCGACGGGTGGACCATCGCCGACACCCTGGCCCACGAGGTGGACGCGGTGCTCGACTCCGGCGACGTGGGCACCCGACCCACCACCGTGGTCGACCTGTCGGGCGACGAGCCAGAGGTGGTCCGGCTCGGCGCCGGCGACCCGACGCCGTTCAGCTGAGCGCACCGCCTGGCGGGGTCGTCCGGCCGAACGACGCAGACGCGCACCACGTCCGGTCAGGCATGCCCCCCGCAGCGACAGGGCACCATGCTCGTGGGGCACCGTCGCGATGCCGGGCACCGCTGCCCGCGTCGCAGCGCTGAGGCGGCGGTCGGCTCCCTCGCCGGGTGGCCGCGCCAAGCGGTGGTCGGGCTACCGGTCCTCGGGGTCCTCGTACGGCGGCCGCGGGTCGGCCTCGCCGAGGGTGGCGGCCCAGTCGTCCACCTCGTGCTGCAGCGACCGGTCGGTGCGCCGGTAGCCGGTGGACGGGGGCCGCTCGGGCAGCTCCAGCACGGGGCGGGGCACCGGCTCGTACGGCACGCTGGCGAGCAGGTCGTGGATCATGTTGAGCCGGGCGCGCCGCTTGTCCTCGCTCTCGACGACCCGCCAGCGGCACTCGGGGATGTCGGTGTGCACGAACATCTCGTCCTTGGCGCGGGAGTACTCCTCCCAGCGGGTGAGCGACTCGAGGTCGGTGGGGGAGAGCTTCCACTGCCGCATCGGGTCCTCCAGGCGCGAGGCGAACCGCCGCTCCTGCTCCTTGTCGGAGACCGAGAACCAGTACTTGCGCAGCATGATCCCGTCCTCGATGAGCATGCGCTCGAACTGGGGGCACTGGTGCAGGAACCGGCGGTGCTCGGTGGGGGTGCAGTAGCCCATCACCCGTTCGACGCCGCCCCGGTTGTACCACGACCGGTCGAACAGCCGGATCTCGCCCGCGGCGGGCAGGTGGGCGATGTAGCGCTGGAAGTACCACTGCGTCTGCTCGCGGTGGGTGGGTGCCGGCAGGGCCACGATCTGCGTCAGCCGAGGGTTGAGGTACTCGGTGACGCGTTTGATCGCGCCGCCCTTGCCGGCGGCGTCACGCCCCTCGAACAGCACGACGAGCCGGTTGCCGGTGGCCTTGATCCACTCCTGCATCACCACCAGCTCGGCCTGGAGCCGCAGCAGCTCTGCCTCGTAGACGGACTTCTTGACCTTCTTGACCGTGTCAGCCACCCAGCCATCGTGGCACCGTCTGCCCCCGGCGCACAGCCGTTGCGGCACAAGGACGCTCCGGTGCCTGGCGGCTGGGTGAATCGGGCCGCGCCGCTCGTCGCGGGCCGTCGGTGCGGGTTCAATGAGCGCATGCGCGAACCCAGCTGGGGACCGGTGGGGTCCTACGTGCGAGACCAGGTGCAGGTGATCGTCACGCGGCGCGACGACGTGCTGCGCAACGCGCCCGACGCCGTGCACGCCACCCGGGTGGCCTGCCGCCGGCTGCGCAGCACGCTGCGTACGTTCCGGCCGTTGTGGCGGCCGCGGCACCGGATGCTGCTCGACGAGCTGCGGTGGTACGGGCGGTTGCTGGGCGACCCCCGCGACACCGAGGTGCTGGAGGAGGGGCTCCTGGCGCTGGTCGAGGCGGCCGCG
>JBHAES010000215.1:0-3260 GCA_041855725.1 Actinomycetota bacterium | reverse complement strand
GCGGCGTGCTCGGCGCCCCCGCCCCGTACGCGGACCAGCCCCGCCAGGGCCACCCCGCGCCGCAGCCGCCGGCACCCCAGCCGCAGGGCGGCGCACCGGCACCGTTCCCACCGGGCCCGCCGTTCCCGCAGCAGCCGCAGCCGGCCCCGCCGGCGGGCCACCCGCAGGGGATCGTCCGCCCGGCCCACCAGCCCCAGGCGCCGGCGCCCACCTTCGCGCCGGCCGGCCAGCCGCCGCAGCCGGTCGGCCACCAGCAGCCCCAGCCGGGCCAGCCCGAGGGCCAGCCGGCGAAGGACCAGGAGAGGCAGGGGATCCTCGGCGGCCTGCTGGGCGGCCTGTTCGGCAAGCGGGACTGATGCGCATCGTCTTGGCCTCGAGCTCGCCGGCGCGGCTCACCACGCTGCGGCGGGCCGGGGTGGCTCCCGAGGTGATCGTCTCCGACGTCGACGAGGATGCCGTCTCGATCGACGACCCGCGGCGGCTCGCCATGACGCTGGCCACGATGAAGGCCGAGGCGGTGGCGGCCACCCTCGAGGGGGCCGACGACCTCGTGGTGGTGGGCTGCGACACGCTGCTCGACCACGGCGGCAAGGCCCGCGGCAAGCCGGGCAGCCCGGCGGCGGCCGAAAGGCTGTGGCGGGTGCTCACCGGCACGTCGGGGGTGCTGCTGACGGGCCACCACGTCATCGTCCGCGAGGGAGGCGAGGAGCGTACGGCCACCCGGGTCGCCGAGACGGTCGTGCACTTCGCCGACCTCAGCGACGACGAGATCGCCGCGTACGCCGCCACCGGCGAGCCGCAGAAGGTGGCGGGCGGGTTCACCATCGACGGCATCGGCGGCCCGTTCGTGACCGGCATCGAGGGCGACCACCACAACGTCGTCGGCCTCAGCCTGCCGCTGCTGCGCATGATGCTGGCCGACCTCGGCGTGGCGTGGCCGTCGCTGTGGTCGCGCCCCACCGGGTGAGGGAGGCCGGGTACCGCTCAGGCTGCAGACCGGCCGGTGGTCAGCGGCGCCGCAGCGTGAGACCCCACAGCTCGTCGTTGCGGGTGAACGCGCCGTCGTAGCCGGTGACGTGGAAGAGCAGGGCGTCGGCGGTGTCACGGTCCAGCTGCCAGCCAGCGGCCGGCAGCGTACGGAGCAGGTGCTCGCGGACGCGCTCGCCGTCGGCGGCGGGCCCGAACGCGGTGGTGACGTTGGGCTGGTCGACCCGGCGCACCACGGCCGCGTCGGCGGGCAGGGACACGTTGTCGACCGGGCCGTTGCGGAAGCCGAGCCCGCGCAGCGACACGCCGTCGGCGGGTGGGGTCGCGACGCTCGGCAGCGTGGGCGTGGGGCCGGGCTCGACGCCGGCGGCCGAGCACGCGGCGACCACGACGACGGCGGGCAGCGCGGCGAGCAGGAAGCGGCGAGGTGGCACGGCCACCACCGTAGCCGCGATAGCCTGCCTGAGGTATGAACAGCACCCAGCCCTGTGACGACCTCGTCGCCCCGCCGAGGCACCGGCTCCCCGCGGTCGTGCGCGCGCTGCGCCCGAAGCAGTGGGTGAAGAACGTGCTGGTGTTCTCGGCGCCGCTCGCCGCCGGGGCCCTGTTCCGCTGGGACGTGCTGCGGCCCACCCTGGGCGCCCTCGTGGCGTTCGCGATGGTGAGCTCGGCGGTGTACCTGCTCAACGACGCCCGCGACGTCGACGAGGACCGCCAGCACCCGCGCAAGCGGTTCCGGCCGGTGGCGGCCGGCGAGATCTCGGTGCCGGCGGCGCTCGTGCTGTCGGCGGTCGTGTGCGCCGCCGGGCTCGGCCTCGGGTTCTGGGTGCGGCCCGCGCTGGGGGTCGTGCTGATCGTCTACGTGGTGCTCCAGGTGGGCTACACGGTGGTGCTCAAGCACCAGCCGATCGTCGACCTGGCGATCGTGGCCCTCGGGTTCCTGCTGCGCGCCATGGCGGGCGGCGTGGCGAGCGGCATCCCGCTGTCGCAGTGGTTCCTGCTCGTCGCGTCGTTCGGTTCGCTGTTCATGGTGGCCGGCAAGCGCTACTCCGAGATCGTGCAGCTGGGCGCCGACGCCGGCACCCGGCCGTCGCTGGCCGCCTACACCCCCGACTACCTGCGGTTCGTGTGGGTGTTCGCCGCCGTGCTCGTGGTCGCCTTCTACAGCCTGTGGGCCTTCGACCAGGGCCACCGCGCCATGTGGGGCGTGCCGTGGACGTGGGTCTCGATCGCCCCGTTCACGCTCGCGATCCTCTCGTACGCCCGTGAGATCGACGCCGGCGAGGCCGGGGAGCCCGAGAGCGTCATCAACGACCGGGTGCTCATCGTGCTCGGCCTGCTGTGGCTGGTGACCACCGGCCTCGCCATGTTCGGCAAGGGTGCCGCGATCTGAGCCCTCCGGCCCGGCGGCCTCCCCGGTCGCGCGGTTCTGTCAGAGGTGGGTGCCAGACTGGGGAGCAGAACGTAGACGGATTCATACAACGGCTGTTCTATGAGTCTGTATGACTGCCTGGGGCTGAGGAGGTTCGGGTGTACGGGAGCGTGTACTCGCCGGGGGCGGGCCACCAGCCACCGGTGCTCGCCGGGCGTGACGACCTGATCGCCGACTGGGAGCTGGTGGCCAACGACGTGCTGGCCGGCGGGCGGGTCCATGCCCGCGACCTGCTGCTCCTCGGGCCGCGGGGCATCGGCAAGACGGTCGCCCTCACCCGGCTGGGCGAGGTGGCGCGGGCCGCGGGCTACGCGGTGATCGACCTCCAGGCCGTGCGCGGGCAGGTGACCCTCGTCGACTCGCTGCTCGACCACGCCGCCGAGCAGCTCCACCGCCGCGACTCCGCGTGGCAGGCGGTGCGGCGCCACGTCGACTCGCTGCGGCTCAGCCTCAGCGCCTTCGGTGTCGGGGCCGCCGTCGACGTGGGCGGGGCCGAGCGCTCCCGCGAGCCGGCGGCCACGCCCGGCCGGGTGGCGCGGCTGCTGGCCGACCTCGCCGACGCGACGGGCAAGGGCCGCGGCGGCCGGGGCGGGGTGATGGTGAGCATCGACGAGCTGCAGGTGGCCTCGGCCGCCGACCTCGTGCTGCTGGCGGCGGCGCTGCAGCGCCTCAACGTCAACCACCCCGACGCCCACGTGCTGTTCGCGGCGACCGGGCTGCCCTACACCCGTGACTCCCTCAACCGGGCGGGTGTCACCCACCCCGAGCGGCTCTTCACCGCGGTGCTGCTGCCCGTCGTGCTCGCCGCCACCGACGCCCGGCGGGCGGTCGTGGAGCCGGC
>JBHAES010000214.1:0-2742 GCA_041855725.1 Actinomycetota bacterium | reverse complement strand
GAGATCTGCTGCGCCTTGTAGTCCTTGTCGTCGATGCCGACGTGCCAGTCGGTGCCCATGTGGCGCTTGACCGAACGGACCGTGCGGTCGACGTTGGTCACGGCCTGACGCTTGGCCGGCTCCCCCACGAGGACCTCGCCGCCCTTGGTGAAGGCGACCACCGAGGGCGTGGTACGCGAGCCCTCGGCGTTGGGGATGACCGTCGGCTCGCCACCCTCGAGGACGGCGACGACGGAGTTGGTGGTGCCGAGGTCGATACCTACTGCACGAGCCATGTGTGTTCCTCCAGTGGTCTGGTCGATGTCGTACGAACCGAGGTTGAGCCTAGCACGCTCAACTCGGAACCTGAGTCACGTCCACTCAACCCTGGAGGGTCCGAGGGTATTCCACGACCGCGACAGGGCTCAGCCACCCGACAGGCCACGCCCGTAGGATGCGCAGGTGAGCCAGCGGCTGTGGACCCCGACGTTCATCGGGCTGTCGCTGGCGAACCTGTGCTCGGGGATGATCTTCTACCTGCTCGTCCCCACGATGGCCGGCTACGCCACCCGTACGTTCGGCGCCACCCCCGCCGAGGGCGGGGCGCTGGCGTCGCTGTTCTTCGTCGGGGCGCTGCTGGCCCGGCTGGTCTCGGGCTGGCTCGTCGACCGGTTCGGCACCCGCCGGCTCGCCCGGGCCGCCGCCGGGTGCTACCTCGTCACCACGCTCGGCTACCTGGCCGCCCCGACCCTCCACGCCACGATGGCGGTGCGGGTGCTGAACGGGGTCGGGTTCGGGCTGCTCGGCTCCGCTCTCACGGCGGGGGTCATGCTGACCGTCCCGCCGGCCCGGCGCGCCGAGGGCGCCGGCTGGTACGGGGTCGGCGCCTCGCTCGCGATCGGGCTGGGCCCGTTCCTGGCGCTCAACCTCGCCAACGGGCCCGGCGGCATCCGGGCCGTGTTCGCCCTGGCGGTCGGGTGCGCGGCGATGGCCCTGACGCTGCTGGTGGTGTTCGGCCGAGGTCTGCCAGGGACCACCCGCGAGGGTCGCGTCCCGTCCGGAGCGTTGCTGGAGCGTCGGGTGCTCGGCGTCGGCCTGGTGATGCTGCTGGGCGGCTTCGCCTACTCGGTGCTGCTGTCGTTCCTCGACGAGGCGACCCACGGCACCGTCCTGGCCGCTGCGGCCTCGGTGTACTTCCTGGTGTACGCGGTCGGCGTCATGGTGACCCGCCCCGTCGCCGGGGTGCTCCAGGACCGGCTCGGGGAGCGCCGGGTGCTGCCCCCCGCCCTCGTGCTGTTCGCCGCCTCGCTGGTGACGATCGGCGTCGCCACCACCGGCTGGCACCTGCTCGTCAGCGCGGTGCTGCTGGCGCTCGGCTGGGGCACGGTCACCGCCGGCGGCCAGGCCGTCGCCGTCAGCCGCGCCCCGCGGGAGCGCACCGGGGCCGCCGTGGCCACCTTCTTCTTCATGCTCGACCTGGGCACCGGCCTGGGCCCGATCGTGCTGGGCCTGCTGGTGGTGCCGCTGGGCTACCCGATGCTGTTCTGGATCGCGGGCGCCACGGCCGCGTTGATGCTGCCCGCGTACCTCGTCGACGTGGCCCGGGCCAAGCCTCCCGCCCAGCCCGACGAACACCTAGCCACAGCGCAGTAGGGTGCGAAGGTGCCTGATCTGCCGCCCACGCCGCCCCTCGGCCGCATGTTCTTCGACTCCGTCGCCGCCCACGCCGACCTGCCCGCCCACCGGGTCCGTGAGGGCGACCGGTGGCGGGTGTGGACCTACGCGGAGGTGGGGGAACGGGTCACCGCGTTCGCCCGGTGGCTCGTCGAGCAGGGCGTGGCGCCCGGTGACCGGGTGGCGCTGTTCTCGGGCAACCGGCCCGAGTGGCAGGTGGCCGACCTGGCGGTGATCAGCGCCGCCGCGGTGACGGTGCCGCTCTACGCGAGCTCGTCGGTCGACCAGGTGTCCCGGCTCGTCACCGGCTCCGGCGCCCGCACCGTCGTGGTCGCCGGCGCCCGCGAGGCGGCCGTGGTGGCCGAGGCCGGCCTCGGCGACGTCCGGGTGGTGACCTTCGACGAGGCGGGCGACCTGCCGCACCTCGACGCCTGCCAGCCGCAGGACCCGTCGTCGGCCGACGAGCTGCAGCGACGGCTCGACGCGGCCACCCTCGACGACCTGGCGACGATCATCTACACCTCCGGCACCACCGGCGAGCCACGTGGGGCGATGCTGACCCACCGGGCGTACGCCTATCAGATCGACGCCATCAACGGTCTCTACGACGTGGGGCCAACTGACAGCAGCCTCTGCTTCCTGCCGCTCGCCCACGGCCTGGAGCGGATCTGGACCTTCTACGTGGTCTCGCGCGGCGCCCTCAACACGTTCTGCACCGACCCCAAGCGGGTCGCCGAGCTGCTGCCGCTGGCCCGCCCGAACCTGCTCATCAGCGTGCCGCGGCTCTACGAGAAGGTGTACCAGACCGCGTTCGAACGGGTCGCCGGCTCCCCCAAGGAGGCGGTGCTGCGGTGGGCGCTCAGCGTCGGCGGCCGGCTGCAACGCTCCTACCGCAAGGGCCGTCGGCCGTCGCCGTTCGTACGGGCGCAGCTGCCGCTGGCCGACCGGCTCGTGCTGCGGTCGATCCGGGACGCGGTCGGCGGGCCCAAGAAGGTGCTGATCTCGGGCGGGGCGCCGCTGCGCAAGGAGGTGGAGGAGTTCTTCTCCTCCTGCGGGCTGCTGCTCGGGCAGGGCTACGGCCTCACCGAG
>JBHAES010000213.1:0-3937 GCA_041855725.1 Actinomycetota bacterium | reverse complement strand
CACGCGGGCCGGGTGGGGCTGGCCGCCGGCGTGCTGCAGGCGACCGTCGCGGCGATGCGGCGGCGGGGCGCCCGCGACCTCACGGCGTGGGTGGGGCCCGCGGTGTGCGAGGGCTGCTACGAGGTGCCGGCGACGATGCGCGACGAGGTCGCCGCCGTGGTCCCGGAGACGTGGGCGGTGTCGTCCGACGGCACGCCGGCCCTCGCGCTGGCGGCGGGGGCCGCCGCCGTGCTGGCCCGGCTGGGGTGCCACCTCGTCGACCTGGGTGGCTGCACCCGGGAGTCGCCCGACCTGCACTCGCACCGCCGCGACGGCGACGGTGCGGGCCGGCTGGCCGGCGTGGTCTGGCTGGCGTGACGCGTGGCGTGTCGCCGCCGCCGGCGAGAGCGGCGGCGTTAGCCTCGTGCTGACCGTTTCCGTCGCACGAGGGGACCCGCACCATGGCCGATCTGCTCAAGCGTGGCGCCGCCTGGCTCGGCCTCGGCACCGACACGCGCTACGACTACGACGACCGTGACGACCTCGAGCTGACCGACGTGGTCGAGCCGGAGCCGGTCGACGAGGTCGCGACGCGGCCGCACGCCACGGTGACCCCCCTCGACCAGCGGCGCCCCCCGGCGCCGAGCACGGCCGACGTGTCCCGCATCGTCAAGGTCGCCCCCCGTACGTTCAACGAGGCCCGCACGATCGGTGAGCACTTCCGCGACGGCCTGCCCGTGATCATGAACCTGACCGAGATGGACGACGGTGACGCCAAGCGGCTCGTCGACTTCGCGGCAGGTCTGATCTTCGGTCTGAGGGGCACCTTCGAGCGGGTGACGAGCAAGGTCTTCTTGCTGTCACCACAGAATGTCACGGTGACCGCCGAGGACAAGGAGCGCATCGCCGGCGGCTTCTACAACCAGAGCTGAACGGGGTCGGCCGAGGCCCCGTCAGAGCGGCTGCCGGCGGGTGCGCGAGGCCGTCCGTCGGGCGTGAAGCCTCAAGTACGAGTCCACAGTGACAAGCGTGACGGATGAGAGAACGTTCCGAATCATTGGTACCCTTCCAGGCGAGGCAGTAGCCTGACACGAGCCGGTCTTGGGGACCCATCAGCCCTGGCGCCGGCACACCCCCCTGGGTGACCGAACCGCGATGCTCTCCGAGGTGCACACATGACGATGACGCTGGACGAGGTCCGCAAGACCAGGTTCCACATGTCCCGCCGAAACGGCTACGAAGTGACCGATGTGGACATCTTCGTCGACAAGGTCGAGGCCACTCTGATCCAGATCACGGAGCAGAACGAGCACCTGCGCCGCCAGCTGGAGGCGACCCAGTCGGGCGCTCCCAGTCCCGAGCTGCAGGGGGAGCTCCACCGGCTGCGCACCGAGGTCGACCGCCTCCAGCGGGTGCAGGACGACGTGGTGGCCCTGCAGCAGGAGAACCAGCGGCTGCACATGGAGATCGACGAGGCCCGCGCCAGCCAGGGCGGCGACCAGGCCCTGCTGGAGGAGAACCAGCGGCTCCGGCAGGCCGTCGAGAGCCAGGGCCGGCAGGCGGCCGACGCCAACCGGTTCGCGCAGGAGAACGACCGGCTGCGCCAGCAGGTGCAGGAGCTCCAGGGCCGGGTCGACGACCTGCAGAACCGCCAGCTCAGCGGCAACGGCGACCTGGGCGCGCTGCCCCTGCAGGTGAGCACCAGCTCCGAGGCGAGCGCCGCGGTGGTGCGGCTCGTGCAGCTGGCCACCGAGCAGGCCGAGGCCCTGGTGAACGAGGCGAAGGCCGACGCCACCCGGCGGCTGGCCGAGGCCGAGGAGTCGGCGAAGCGGGTCACCACCGATGCCGAGACCCTGGCCCGCCAGGTCACCGAGCAGGCCAACTCCGAGGCCGCCAGGCTCGCCACCGAGTCGCAGACCGAGGCGCAGCGCCGCATCGACGAGGCTGCCCAGAAGGCCCACGAGCTCACCACCGACGCCCGCACGAAGGCCGACCGCGTGGAGTCCGAGGCCCGCGTGAACGCCGAGCGGCTGACCCAGGACGCGCAGGCCCGGGCCAACTCGGTCGACCGCGAGGCCGCGCAGCGCCGCACCCAGCTGTTCGCCGACCTCGAGTCCGAGCGTGACGACCTGGTGGCCAAGGTGCAGCACCTCACCGACTACGAGGCCACCTTCCGGGCCAACCTCACCGACTACCTGCGCAAGCAGATCACCGACCTGGAGTCCAAGACGCTGCGGCCCGACAACCCGCCGTCACTGGGTCACGGCGGCTCCCACGTCGACCATGACGGCTCGGCGACGCCGCGCCTCGACGCCTTGCTCCACGACCAGGGCTGACCTGGCACCGCCCAGCCCGGCCGGGACGACCCGGCCGGGCTCGAGCGTTCCTCGGGGCCCCTCCCAACGACTGTGGACGGCAGCGTCCCTGGTCGCGGGGAGGTGTATGGTGCCCACACACCCGACCGATCTCAGGAGTGTCCACATGCCCACTGCTCGCAAGGGCGGCACCGACCACGTGACGGCCGCCGCCGAGTCGCACCTGGCCGGGATCCCCGTCCTTCCGGGCGAGGACCCCTGGACCGAGGAGGAGCTGGCCGAGGTCCGGGTCGACCTGGTCGACGAGATCGCCCGCATGGAGCGGGCGATCCAGGCGACCGAGGCCGAGCTGGCGGAACGGCTGCGCGAGGGCGCCGACGGGGCGGGCCGCGACCCGGCCGACGTCGGGTCGAGCAACTTCGAGCGCGACCAGGAGATGTCGCTGGCGCAGAACGCACGCGAGATGCTGGAGCAGGCCCAGCTGGCGCTGCGGCTGTTCGACGAGGGTCACTACGGGGCGTGCGAGTCGTGCGGGCAGCCGATCGGCAAGGCGCGGCTGCAGGTGTTCCCGCGGGCGACGATGTGCGTCGCGTGCAAGCAGCGTGAGGAACGTCGGTAGGTGGTCGAGGCACGCACCGCCCGGGTCGTCATCGCCGCGGTCGCCCTCGCGGGTGTCGTCGTCGACCAGTGGACCAAGGTGCTCGCGGTCGCCCACCTCGACCCGTACCACCCGCCGGTCTTCCTGAACGGGCTGGTGACGCTGCGCCTGATCCGCAACCCGGGGGCGGCGTTCAGCCTCGGCGGCGACGACTTCACGCTCGTGTTCACCGTGCTGGCCGCGCTGGCGATCCAGGCGCTCGTGGTGCTGCTCGTGCCGCGGGTGCGGGTGCTGTCGTGGGCGGTGACGACGGGGCTGCTGCTGGCGGGGATCACGGGCAACTTCATCGACCGGCTGTTCCGGGCGCCCGGGTTCCTGCGGGGGCACGTGGTCGACTTCGTGCAGCTGCCGTACTTCGCGATCTTCAACGTGGCCGACGTGTGCCTGACCGTGGGCGCGGGCCTCGTCGTCGTGCTGTCCCTGTCCGGCGCGCCCGACTTCGACGGCCGGCGCCGGGACCGCCCCGCGCGGGTGGCCGCGGGCACCGCGTCGTCGGAGGGGGACCCCGGGTGAGCGTCTACCTCGTGCCCGACGGGCTCGACGGCGAGCGGCTCGACGCTGCCGCCGCCCGGATCACGGGGCTGTCGCGCTCCCGGGTGGAGCAGATCGCCGGCGAGGGCGGCGTACGGCTCGACGGCCGCCCGGCCGGCAAGTCCGACCGGGTCCGCGCCGGGGCCATGCTCGAGATCGAGCTCCCGGCCCCCCGTACGGTCGAGGTGGTGCCCACGATGGTGGCCGGGGTGCGCATCGTGCACGACGACGACGACATCGTGGTGGTCGACAAGCCCGCGGGCGTGGCGTCCCACCCCAGCCTCGGGTGGGACGGTCCCAGCGTGGTCGAGCACCTGGCCGGGGCCGGGTTCCGCATCTCGACGTCGGGGGCGCCGGAGCGACAGGGGATCGTGCAGCGGCTCGACGTGGGCACGTCGGGGCTCATGGTGGTGGCCAAGAGCGAGCATGCCTACACCGTGCTCAAGCGCGCCTT
>JBHAES010000212.1:0-6384 GCA_041855725.1 Actinomycetota bacterium | reverse complement strand
CGCGGGCCATCATGAGCTCTTCGTTGGTGGGCACCACCATGACGGTCACCGGGGAGCCGGCCTGCGAGATCACCCGCGGCTGCTTCGACCGCACCGCGTTGGCCTCGTCGTCGAGCAGGAACCCGAGCGGGGCGAGCCGGTTCACCACCGACTCGCGGACGTTGGGCGCGTTCTCGCCGACCCCGGCGGTGAACACCAGCACGTCGACCCCGCCGAGGATGGCGAGGTAGGAGCCGATGTAGCCGACCAGCCGGTGCACGTAGACGCCGTACGCCAGCGTCGCCTGCTCGTCGCCGGCCTGCATCGCGGCGGTGAGGTCGCGGAAGTCGGAGATGCCGCCGGCGAGCCCCGCCAGCCCCGACCGCTTGTTGAGCAGGTCGTCGATCCCGTCGATGGTGAGGCCGACCTGCCGGGCCAGGAACGCGTGCAGCCCCGGGTCGACGTCGCCCGACCGGGTGCCCATCACGAGGCCCTGCAGCGGGGTGAGGCCCATGGACGTGTCGACCGCGACCCCGCCGCGGACCGCCGAGATCGACGCGCCGTTGCCGAGGTGGCACACGATCGTGTTGAGCTCCTCGAGGGGACGGCCCAGCACCTCGGCGGCCTTCTTCGACACGTACGAGTGCGACGTGCCGTGGAAGCCGTAGCGGCGGATCCCGTGGCTGCGGGCGACGTCGGCGTCGATCGCGTACGTGTAGGCCTCGGCCGGCAGCGTCGAGAAGAACGCGGTGTCGAACACGGCCACGTGCGGCACCGACGGCAGCACCGCCATCGCCGCCTCGATGCCGGCGATGCCGGGCGGGTTGTGCAGCGGGGCCAGCGGCGACAGGTCGCGCAGCCCCTGGATCACCGCGTCGTCGATGCGTACGGTGTGGCGGAACCGCTCGCCGCCGTGCACCGTGCGGTGGCCGACCGCCTTCACCTCGGCCAGGCTCGGCCCGAACTCGGCGAACGCCCGCACCACCAGGCGCAACGCCTCGCCGTGGTCGGGGATCCGCTGCGCCAGGTGCTCGGTGCGCTCGCCGACGGTGTGGTCGATGGTGCCATCGGGCAGACCGATCTTCTGCACCAGCCCGGTGGCGAGCACCGACTCGTCGTCGGTGTCGATCACCTGGTACTTGATCGAGCTCGAGCCGCAGTTGAGCAGCAGGATCGGGGTGGCCATGGTCTCTCCTCGCCGTGTTCTCGTACGCCGGTCAGGCCTGGGCGAGCGGCGCCGGCCGCCCCGTCGGCTCGGCCTGGGCCTGGATCGCCGTGATCGCGACCGTGTTGACGATGTC
The DNA here is from genome assembly GCA_041855725.1 of Actinomycetota bacterium. GTDB lineage: Bacteria > Actinomycetota > Actinomycetes > Propionibacteriales > Propionibacteriaceae > JBHAES01. Next base: position 5,104 of record JBHAES010000212.1, on the reverse strand, counting down.
GTCGACGGTGGCGCCGCGCGACAGGTCGTTGACGGGCTGGTTGAGCCCCTGCATCACCGGGCCGACCGCGACGGCGTTGGCGGTGCGCTGCACCGCCTTGTAGGTGTTGTTGCCCGTGTTGAGGTCGGGGAAGATGAACACCGTCGCCTGGCCGGCCACCTCGGAGTCGGGCAGCTTCGTACGGGCCACGTCGGGGTCCATCGCCGCGTCGAACTGGATCGGGCCCTCGACCTTCAGCTGCGGGGCCCGCTCCCGGACGATGCGGGTGGCCTCGCGCACCTTGTCGACGTCGGCGCCGAAGCCGGAGGTGCCGGTGGAGTACGACAGCATCGCCACCCGCGGCTCGACCCCGAACGCGGCGGCGGTCTCGGCCGACGACACCGCGATGTCGGCGAGCTGCTCGGCGGTCGGGTCGGGGTTCACCGCGCAGTCGCCGAACACGAGCACCCGGTCGGGCAGGCACATCAGGAACGAGCTCGACACGATGGAGACGCCCGGCTTGGTCTTGATGAACTCCAGCGACGGGCGGATCGTGTTGGCGGTCGTGTTGATCGCCCCCGACACCATGCCGTCGGCCATGCCGAGGTGCACCATCATCGTGCCGACGTACGACAGGTCGGTCATCTTCTGCGCCGCCTGCTCGAGCGTGACGCCCTTGTGGGCGCGCAGCCGCGCGTACTCGGCGGCGAAGCGGGCCACGAGCTCCGGGTCGGTCGGGTCGACGCACCGCGCCCCCGCCAGGTCGAGCCCGAGCCCGGCGGCCCGCGCGGTGACCTCGGCCTCGTCGCCGAGCAGCACCAGGTCGGCCACGCCGCGGCGCAGCAGGATCGAGGCCGCCTCGAGGATGCGGTCGTCGGCGGCCTCGGGCAGCACGATGGTGCGCTTGTCGGCGCGGGCCTGCTGCATCAGCTGGTACTCGAACATCAGCGGCGTGCGGATCTCGGTGCGGCGCAGGTCCATCGCCTGCAGGATCGCCTGCGCGTCGACGTGGTCGTGGAACAGGCTGCGTGCGAGCTCGATCTTGCGCGGCGAGTCGGTCATGGCGCCCTCGAGGCCGAACAGCTTCTCGGCGGTGGTGTAGGTGCCGAAGTGGGTCTCGCCGATCGGCAGGTCGACGTCGATGGTGCCCACGAGCGTCTGGATGCTCGGCGGCAGCTCGTGGCCGCCGACCAGCACGATGCCCGCGATCGGCGGGAACGCGCCCGACTGGTGCGCCAGCAGCAGGCCCGGGATCAGGTCGACACGGTCGGAGGCGACCACGACGGTGGCGTCGGGGAACAGCCGCTCCAGCACGTTGGGCAGCGTCATGCCGCACACCAGCACGCCCTGCGACTCCCGGTCGAGCCGCGCGTCGGTGCCGTGGGTGAGGGTGGCGCCGGCGGCCTCGAGCTGGGCTCGTACGGTGGGGGCGGCCAGCAGCGAGTCGCTCGGCATCACGCCGACGAGTGGTGCCGGCAGCCCGGTGAGGGCGGCGCGGGTCTCGTCGAGCCGGTCGGGCTCGACCCGGGTGGCGATGATCCCGATCGTGGTGACGTGGTGGTCGGCGATCTCTTCCAGCGCGTTGTCGGCGAGGTTGTGGAGCTGCTCGCGGTCCTTGCCGCCGCCGCGCACGGCGAGCAGCACCGGCGCGTTGAGGTTGGCCGCCACCTCGCAGTTGAACGACAGCTCGGTCGAGCCGAGCACGTCGGAGTAGTCGGAGCCGAGGATCACCATGGCGTCGACCTCGGCGGCCAGCGCCCAGTAGCGGGCGATGATCTCGCTCATCGCCTCCTGCGGGTCGCGGTGGATCGTCGCGTACGGCACCCCGTACGCGGTGTCGTAGCTGCCCTTGACCGCCGGGTGGGCCACGAGGGTCTCGAGGATCCCGTCGCGGCCGTCGGAACGGATGATGGGCCGGAACACCCCGACCCTGGCCACCTCCCGGCCCAGCGCCTCGATGAGCCCCAGCGCCACCGCCGACTTGCCCACCTGACGCTCCGGCGCCATCACGTAGATGCTCTTGACCATGGCCGCAGCTCCTCACCAGACGACGTCGGCCTACCGGGCTCAGCCTAGTCATGTCCGGAGCCGGGGGCCGTACGGGGCCAGGGATGGCCCGCGCTCGTCCGGGTACGGGGCGGGGGTCGGGCGGGTCGGGTGCGTCCGAGCCGGCGCGCCGCGTACGGTCAGGCGGCGGTCGGCGTACGGTCAGGCGGCGAGCCGGGCGGTGAGCCAGTCGACGTCGGCGCGGGTGCCCTGCTTGGCGCCGGGGGTCTCGAAGACGACCGGCGCCTGGGCCTCGACGATCACCTGCACGAGGCCGTCGGGGTCGGCCAGCCCGGTGCCGAGGTCGGCGTGGCGGTCGGCGCCGGAGCCGAACGCGTCGCGGGAGTCGTTGGCGTGCACGAGGTCGATGCGCCCGGTGACGGCCCGCACCCGGTCGACCAGCCCGTCGAGCGGCTCGCCCGCGGCGTGGAAGTGGCAGGTGTCGAGGCAGAACCCCACCTGGTCGGACTGCGCCGCCGAGGCGATCGTCGTCCACAGCCGGTCGATGCGCTCGAGGGTGCGGGCGCAGGCGCCGGTGCCGCCGGCGGTGTTCTCGATGAGCAGCGGCAGGGTGAGGTCGAGCCGCTCGATGCACGTGCGCCAGCTCTCGAAGCCGGCGTCGACGTCGTCGTCGGCGCCCACGTGGCCGCCGTGCACCACGATGCCCCGCGCCCCGATCCGGGTCGCCAGCGTGATCTGCTGCTGCAGCAGCTTGCGGCTGGGGATGCGCACCCGGTTGTTGCGCGAGGCCACGTTCACCACGTACGGGGCGTGCACGTAGAGGCCGGTGCCGGCCGCGGCCGCGTCGGCGCGCAGCGCGTCGGCGCCGGCGGCGTACGCGACCGTGGGCGCCTTCCACCCCGTCGGGTCGCCCAGGAAGATCTGGGCCAGCTGCATCCCCCGTGCCCGCGCCTCGGCGACGGGGTCACGGTTGTCGACGTGCGCTCCGAGCTCGATCACACCCTGACTGTACGGGGGATGCGGTGGGCCCGCGTGAGCCGTCGCGGGGGCGAGGGGTCGCACGCCGGCCAGCGACCTGCTCGTCGCCGACGTCGTCGGCTGCGGCTCCACCCCGCACCTCCGACCCGGTGCCGGCGCTGGCCGAGGCGATCCTCGCCCGGCAGGGGTGTGGCGCAGCGGCCCGTGCACGGCTGCCGGCGGACGACGACCGCCCGGCACGCGGGTGCCGGGCGGTCGGGTGCTGATGTCGGCCGGGGTGGCCGGAGTCAGCGGTCGCGGTAGGCGTCGGCGACGGTCTGCATGAGGGCGGTCGGCACGACGGTGTGGGTGGTGGCGGCCGACCAGAGGGCGGCGGCGACGAGGGTGCGGTCGTCGTCGAGGAAGTTCTTCAGCACCGGGGCTCCTGTCTGAGATCGGGGGGTCAGGCCTGGGTGGGGGCGCGGCGCTCGGCCATGAGGGTGGCCAGGTCGTTGCGGGCGCTCGGGAAGGTGGTGGTGACGGCGAGGGCGATGGCCAGGTCGTCGGTCCAGCTGCGGTTCATGGTCGGTGCTCCTTCGGTCGGGGGTGCGGGGTGTCAGGCCTGGTCGTCGGTGCGGGCGACGAGGCCGGCCAGGTCGTTGCGGGCGCTGGGGTAGGCGGTGGTGACGGCGAGGGCGATGGCCAGGTCGTCGTTGTTCCAGAGCTTCGAGAAGAGCGACATGGGATATCTCCGTTCAGGGTGTTTCGAGGTTCAGGTGAGCTCAGTCGGCGCGGGGGCCCAGCAGGGGAGCGGGGCGGCGTCGGCGGTCGGGCCGTGAGTCGTGCGCCCCGGGCTGGTGGTCCGCGTCGTGCTGGTCATGGCTCCAGTGTGCGCCGCCCTGAATGATACGTCCAATGCCGATGAGAGAGCCAATAGATGCGCTACGCGTATATGTTGCGGGGCGAGCGCGCGGCCCGACGGGTCGTGGCAACGCCTCGGATCTTGCTCCGCGAGGCGGAGCAGGTTCGTACGGACCTGGGGTGGATCGCGTCGGCTGCCTCCTGCCTCGCCGGTGCCGAGTCGCCGCGGCTGGGCGGGCCGTCGCGGGTGGTCGCCGCGGAAGGTCGAGTCACAGGTGGTCGAGTCACGGGTGGTCGGTGATCCGGGCCGCCGCCGACGCGCCACGCGCCCCGACAAGGTCGCCGGGTGACCGCTGTGACAAGGGGTTTCGTCGGGCCTCTGAGAACTGTCAGGGCTGGTGCGTACGGTGCCGGGCATGCGCGTGAGGGCTGTAGCAAGATGGCGCCATGAGCCTGCCGCACCCTGTGACCGGGGCGCTGTTCGCCTCGCCTGTGCCGCCCGGCACCGGCTGGCCGGGCGACCCGGCGACGCCCAGCACACCGATGGCCCGCGACCGCGCCGAGGTGGCGGCGTCGGCGGCCGCGGCCACCCGGCTCGCCAAGCTCGACGCCCGGGTGAGCGTGTGCCGGGCCTGCCCCCGGCTCGTGGCGTGGCGCGAGCAGGTGGCGGAGCAGAAGCGGGCCGCGTTCGCGGGGCAGCCCTACTGGGGGCGTCCGGCGCCGGGGTTCGGGTCGGCCGCCCCGCGGCTGCTGGTGCTCGGGGTCGCGCCGGCGGCCCACGGCGCCAACCGCACCGGGCGCAACTTCACCGGCGACCGGTCGGGCGACTTCCTCTACGCCGCGCTCCACCGGGCGCGCCTGGCCACCCAGGCCGACTCGTGGGCGTCCGGTGACGGGCTGGAGCTCATCGGCGTCCGCATCACGGCGGCCGTGCACTGCGCCCCGCCGCAGAACAAGCCGACGGCGGCCGAGGAGGCCACCTGCGCGGCGTGGCTCGACCGCGAGCTGGTGCTCTGCTCGCGGGCGCTCGACGCGGTGCTGTGCCTCGGCCAGCTCGCCTGGCGCGCGTTCGGCGGCGCCGCGCGGCGCCTCGGCTGGCACGTGCCCACCCCGTTGCCGAGGTTCGCCCACGGGGCCACCTACGAGGCGACCGTCCAGGTCCATGGCCGGGCCCCGACCCGGTCCCGTACGGTGCGGGTCGCCGCCAGCTACCACGTGTCGCAGCAGAACACGTTCACCGGGCGGCTCACCGCCGACATGCTCGACGATGTGCTGGCCGGGCTCCTGCGGTCCCACTCGT
>JBHAES010000211.1:0-2815 GCA_041855725.1 Actinomycetota bacterium | reverse complement strand
GGTCGGTCAGGTCGGGCAGCGGGACGAGCATCAGGCCTGCGGCCCAGGGGCCGCCGACCCCTCGTCCGCCGGGTCCGGCGAGGCGGCGGCCTGCGCCGCGCGGGCCGCGGCCCGCTCCTCGGCGCGCAGCAGCACCGGCCGCAGCAGCAGGACGGACGCGACGGCGGCCAGGACCCCGACCGGCAGCTGCACGTACCACGCCCGCGGCGCGACGAGCGCGACGACCATCGCCACCGCTGCGCCGAGGGAGAGCAGCATCAGCACCAGGTCGCGCCGCAGCACCTCCAGCGTCAGGAGCATGAAGCCGACGAGCAGCCACAGCATCGCCGTGTGGTCGCCGAGCCAGTCGTTGAGGTTGACGTCCATGCTCATCCCCGCCGGGCGCGGGCGGACCAGCGGCCGTCGCGCGACTCGACCTCGAGCGGCAGCCCGAAGGTGCTCGAGAGGTGCTCGGACGTCAGCGCCTCGGCGACGGGTCCCTGGGCCACGACCTTGCCGCCGTCGAGCAGCAGCGCGTGGGGGGTGCCCCGGGGGATCTCCTCGACGTGGTGGGTCACCATGACCGAGGCGGGCGCCAGCTCGTCCTCGGCGAGCAGCGAGAGGGTCTCGACGAGGGCCTCGCGGCCGGCCAGGTCGAGGCCGGCCGACGGCTCGTCGAGCAGCAGCAGCTCGGGGTCGGTCATGAGGGCGCGGGCGATCTGGACACGCTTGCGCTCGCCCTCGCTGAGGGTCCCGAAGGTACGGTCGGCGAGATGGTCGACCCGCATCAGGGCGAGCAGCCGAGCGGCGCGGTCGTGGTCCATGGCATGGTAGTCCTCGCGCCACCTGCCGAGGATCGCGTACGACGCCGACACCACCACGTCGGACACCTTCTCGTCGGCCGGGATCCGGTCGGCCAGCGCGGCCGAGGTGAGCCCGATGCGGGGCCGCAGCTCGAACACGTCGACCCGGCCCAGGGTCTCGCCCAGCAGAGTCGCGGTGCCCGTGGTGGGGTGCAGGTAGGCGGCGAGGATCTGCAGCAGGGTGGTCTTCCCGGCCCCGTTGGGCCCGATGACGACCCACCGCTCACCCTCGGCGACCACCAGGTCGACCGAGTCGAGCAGCAGCGCCGACCCCCGTCGGAGGGTGACCCCCCTCAGCTCGACGACGGCATCCATGCCTGGAAACCTACCCTCACGCACCCATCGAGTGCACGCCGCCGTCGACGTGCACCACCTCGCCGGTGGTGGCGGCGAACCAGTCGCTCAGCAGCCCCACGACGCCCTTGGCGGTGGGGGTGATGTCGGAGGTGTCCCAGCCGAGCGGGGCCCGCTGGCCCCAGATCTGGTCGAGCCCGTCGACGCCGGGGATCGACTTCTTGCTCAGCGTGTCGAGCGGGCCGGCGGCGACGATGTTGCATCGTACGCCGTCGGGCCCGAGGTAGCGGGCCACGTAGCGCGACGCCGACTCGAGGGCCGCCTTCGCGACCCCCATCCAGTCGTACGTGGGCCACGTGACGGTGGCGTCGAAGGTGAGGCCCACCACCGACGAGCCCCGGGTCAGCAGCGGCTGGCAGGCCCGGACGAGGTCGACCAGGGAGTACGCCGACACCTGCACCGCCTTGGCCACGTCGTCCCACGGCGTGGTCATGAACCTGCCGCCGAGGGCGGTCTCGGGGTTGGCGTAGGCGATCGAGTGCACGATGCCGTCGAGGCCGTCGACGTGGCGGCGCAGCTCGTCGGCGAGCCGGGCGAGGTGGTCGGGGTCGGTGACGTCGAGCTCGACGACCGCCGGCACCGGGTCGAGGCGGCCGACGGCGCGTCGGGTGAGGCTGAGGGCGCGCCCGAAGTTGGACACGACCACGGTCGCGCCCTCCTGCTGCGCCAGCCGCGCCACCTCGTAGCCGATGGACGTGTTCATCGTCACGCCCGCGACGAGGATCCGCTTTCCCTCCAGGATGCCCATGTCTCTCCTTGTCAGTGCTTGATCGGGCGGATGCGGGTCAGTGCCCCATGCCGAGGCCGCCGTCGACCGGCACCACCGCGCCGGTGACGTAGCCGGCCTGGTCCGAGACGAGGAACGCCACGGCGGCGGCCACGTCGTCGGGGGCGCCGAGCCGCCCGGCGGGGATCCGGGCCTGGTAGCCCTCGACGACGGACGCATCGAGCGCCGCGGTCATGTCGGTCTCGATGAACCCGGGCGCCACCACGTTGAAGGTGATGCCGCGCCCGCCCAGCTCGCGGGTGAGCGACCGGGCCAGGCCCACGAGCCCGGCCTTGGACGCGGCGTAGTTGGCCTGGCCGGGGCTGCCGAGCAGCGCCACGACGCTCGACACGAACACGACCCGGCCGAAGCGCTGCCGCATCATGGCCCGCGACGCCCGCCGGGCCAGCCGGAACGAGGCGGTGAGGTTGGTGGCGATCACGTCGTCCCACTGCTCGTCGCTCATGCGCATGACGAGGGTGTCGGCGGTGATGCCGGCGTTGCACACGAGCACCTCGACGGGGCCGTGGGCCTGCTCGGCGGTGGCGAACGCGGCCTCGACCTGCTCGGCGTCGGTGATGTCGGCCCTCACCGGCAGCACGCCGTCGGGCACGCCGCCGCTGCGGTAGGTGCCGGTGACCTGGTAGCCGTCGGCGAGGAGCCTGGTGGCGATGGTGCGTCCGATGCCCTTGCTGGCACCGGTCACCAGGGCGGAGCGGCCAGGGGACGGGGCGGGAGTGTTCGTCACAGGCAGAACCGTACCGGCACCGCCACCGCTGGGACGCCACCCGGGCCGCGCTGGGACGTACGCCGACCGCGCGGCGCGCCCCGCGATCACGGTCACCGACGCCCG
>JBHAES010000210.1:0-2767 GCA_041855725.1 Actinomycetota bacterium | reverse complement strand
GGCAGCGCCTTCACCCGGGTGAGGGCGGCGCTCACCGCGCCGAGCCGGATCCGGCGCGCCGGCTCGACGCCGAGCAGGTCGAGGTGGCGGTCGGCGCCCACCACGGTGTCGGCGGCGGCGGCCGCCGCGCGCAGGGCTGGGGTGGGCTCCCCGAGGAGGCCGTGGACGGTGATCATCGTGCTCCCGTGACAGTGGTGGGGCCGAGGGCCGGCGGCTCGCCGGTGGCCGTACGGAACTCGTGGCGGAACCCCGGGTGGTAGAGGTGGCTGCGGGTCGACGCTGTGGGCGCGAGGGCGGGCCCGACGAGCACGACCGTGTGCTTCCACAGCCGGTGGGCCCGCATCGTGGCCGACAGCTCGTCGAGGCGGCACCGCAGCACCAGCTCGTCGGGCCAGGTGACCCGGTGGCCCACGACGCACGGGGTGTCACCCGGGTAGCCGCCGGCGAGCAGCTCGGCCTGCAGCACCTTGTTGCGGGCCGCCGACAGGTACAGCGCCATCGTCGCGCCGTGCGCCGCGAACCCGCGTACGGTCTCGCGCTCGGGCATCGGCGTACGGCCACCCTCCAGGCGGGTGAGGATGAGCGACTGCGACACCTCCGGCATCGTCACCTCGGCGCCGACGGCCGCTGCCGCCGCCGAGAACGCCGACACGCCGGGCACCGTCCGGTGCGGGATCCCGATCTGGTCGCAGACGGCCCGCTGCTCGGCCGTCGCACCGTAGATCGACGGGTCGCCCGTGTGCACCCGGGCGACGAGCAGACCCTCGTCACGGGCCCGCTCGTAGAGCGCCGTCATGGCCTCCAGCGTGAGGCCCGCCGAGTCGATCACCTCGGCGTCGGGCCGCGCCCCGGCGACGACGCCCGGGTCGACCAGGCTGGACGCCCACACCACCACATCGGCCTCGGCGATGACGCGCGCCCCTCGTACGGTGACCAGGTCGGGCGCGCCCGGGCCGGCGCCGACGAACACGACCTCGCCACGCCGCCGGCTCACAGCCGCCCCCCGACCACGGGCCGCGCCGGGGCGACCAGTGCCGTGCTGAAGTAGCCGCCCGGGACGTCGGCCTCGGCCAGCGGCACCACGCGCTCGCCGGCGCGGCCGACGTCGACCCCCAGCACGGCGGTCGCGTCGGGGCGCCGCTCGGCCACGAGCCGGCTCAGGTCGGTGAGGCGGCGGCCCACCTTGTAGGCGACCACGGTGTCGGCGCCGTCGAGGGCGGCGGCCACCGCGTCGAGGCCGGCGGTGACCGGCACGAGGGTGAGCGACTCGCCCGCCTCCACCAGCGGGGTCCCGCTCGTCGCCGCCAGCGCCTGCATGGCGGTGACGCCGGGCACCACCTCGACGGCCAGTCCCGGCACCTGGGGGCGGACGTGGGCGGCGAGGTAGGAGAACGTGGAGTAGACGCTCGGGTCGCCCACGGTCGCGTACGCCACCGTCGCCGCCCCGGCGGCGAACGCCTCGGCGGCGGCCGCAGCGGCCGCCTCCCACGCCTCCCGCGGGCCGACGCCGCGCCGCTGCCGCATGCTGAACTCGACCCGCCGGATGCGCGGCCCGGCCTCGGGGCACGCGGCCACGACCACCTGCTCGGCCCGGCCGACGGCCTCGTCCGCGGTGTCGGCGACCGGGACGAGCACCACGTCGGCCGCCCGCAGCACCCGGACCGCCTTCACGGTCACCAGCTCGGGGTCGCCTGGTCCGACGCCCACGCCGACCAGGCGCGGGCAGGCGGGGATGGTCACAAGGAGCCTCCTCAGGTGTACGCGCCTGCTAGCTCGGCGGCAACGGCGAGTTCCTGGCTCCCGGATCGCTCCGGTCACAGTGGCGCGACCGCCCCGGACTCACCTCGTCGGCTCACCGGAGTTCCTCGGCCCGTTGCTGCGCTGGGGCACAGTCTGGCACACGCGCCGCGGCGCCGCTTGGGAGGGAACCACCGTCCGTGCCAGCGCCCAGGGCGCGCCCATCGCGTCGGGCGACGTGGTGGTGCGGCTGTTCCGGCTGATGGGCGGCATCGTCGTCTCGTCTGCTTCGTCGGCGGCGTGTGTCGTGGGGGCGCTGGTCGCGGGCGGTCCCGTGGGGGGTGCGTTGGTCGCGGGGTCAGCATCGTGGGTAGGGCGGGTCGGGGCGAGTCGGTGTCGGTCTGGGGTGCTGGGTGTGGTTGCAGGCCGTGCCCGGGCTGCTCAGGGCATCGATGAGCCGACGGAGCTCCGGTCGGGGGCAGGCGCTGGTGCTGCCGCGGCTCGTTCGTCCTCGCGGGCATCGTGCCGGTGGCGACTTCGTCGCCGCCATGGTCCTTGGTACGGGCGGTGGTGAGGCGCGCACCCGCGGCGCGGCCGGTGGTTGCGTTGGCTCCGCGCCGCCAGAACGGCGTCGGTGCTCAGGGGGTGGCCCGTGGTCGAGGACCGTCTGGTCTCCCTTGGCGGCCGGGTGCGGCTGGTCCCGGGTGCTGGTCGCGGCGGTTGCGAGCGGTGCTTGCCGCCCAGGTCGTCGATGAGCCGGTGAGCTCCTATCTGGTTCGGGACTTCGCGGTGCTGCCGCGACTCCTTCCGTCGCGCGGGCATGGGCGCCGGTGGCGGGTTCGTGGTCGCCGGTGGCGTCGTCGGCCGTGACCCTCGTCCTTGGCTGCGGGCGGTCGTCCGGCGGGCCCGGCGCGCCCGGGGCGGCTGGTGGTTGCTTTGGGTCCGCGCCGCGGGAACGGCGTCGGTGGTTGCGGGCCGGTGCTGGTCGGGGCGCGTTGCATCGGTTGGGCGGCCGAGTGCGGTTGCTGTG
>JBHAES010000209.1:0-17784 GCA_041855725.1 Actinomycetota bacterium | reverse complement strand
GTACGCAGCCGGCGCGGCGCGGGCACCGTCGTCACCGGAGCCAGGGCCGGCCCTGGCGACGACACCCTGCTGCGCCTCGCCGCCGACTACGTAGCGGCGGCTCGCGCCACCGGCGCCACGGAGGCGGCGATCACCGCCGCCGTCGCCCACGCCCTCGCGCTGGAAGCCCCGTGACGACGCTGACCTACGCGTCGCCGTCAGCCGTGGCTGCGCGCCGATCGATCTCGGCCCGCATCTCGGCGACCTTCTCCTGGGTCAGGCGGTACCAGACGAGGGGCACTGCCGCCGCGAAGGCACACAACGCCGGCAGCAGATGGGCGGCCACGTTGATCCCCACCATCGTGTGCTCGGTGGCCGGCTTGCCACCCTCGTAGCCATAGAGCCCCAGCACCAGCGCGCCGACGGCGCTACCGACGGCCCCGGCCAGCTTGACCGCGAAGCTCGACATCGCGTACGCGCTGCCGTCGGAGCGCACCCGATGCGTGTACTCCTGATAGTCGACCGCGTCGGGGATCATCGAGGTGATCACCGGCGCACCAGCATTGGTGAGACCGTGCAACCCGACCAGCACGAAGATCGCCGTGGTGCTCGATGGGGGCACGAAGAACAGCGACAGCAAGATGATGCCCGAGGCCACCATGGTGGTCATCACCAGCTGCTTCTTGCCGACCCGGGTCGCCAGGCGCGGGAACACGATCTGGCCGATGAGACCGCACACCCCGAAGGTGGTCATCACGCCCGCCACCAGGTGCGGAGCGTGCATGTTGTTGATGATGTAGAACACCACGATGGCCAGCCGGCCGAACAGCCCTGTCAGGTTGAGCATGAGCGCTGCCAGGACCAGCATGAGCTGGTGGTTCCCGAGGACCGTGCGGACGGTCTGGCCCAGCGGGATGCTGGTCTCGACACGGTCGGGGACGATCACCTCGCGCGACGTGGCGAAGATGGCCAGGAAGATCGGCAGCGCGGCCAGCGCCAGCACCAGGGCGGTCAGGGTGAAGCCGCGCTCGGTGGGCACGTCGGAACGACTGAAGAAGAGGATCAGCGGCATCGCCACGAGGTTGAGGATCAGCTGCCCCGTGCCGCTGCCCATCCCCCGCCACCAGTTGAGGATCAGCCTCTCGTCGTAGTCCTTCGTCATCACGCCAGCGAGGGCGCCATAGCTCATGTTCACCGCCGAGAACGCCACCCCCAGCAGCACGTAGGTGACGGCCGCGTAGATCACCTTGCCGGTGGCGCCCAGGTCGGGAGCGGTGAAGGTGAGGACCATCATGAGCGCCAGCAGCGGGGCACCGAACAGGATGAACGGCCGGAACCGTCCCCAGCGGGTACGGATCCGCTCCGAGACGTAGCCCTGAAGCGGGTCGTCGACAGCGTCCCAGACACGGGCCAGGACCATGATGCCGGCCACCGTGACGGCCGGGATCATGGCGACATCGGTGTAGAACAGGACCAGGTACGTGCCGACGAACGACCAGGTGAAGTGGCTTCCCAGGTCGCCCGCACCGTAACAGACGCGGGCGAGCTGCGGGACGACGTGCTGCGAAGCCGTCGGTGCGCTGGTGTGACGGGACACAGTTCACTCCTTGAGCAGGTCTGATGAGCCCGTGCGCCTCGTTGCGCCGGGCAGGAACAGGGGGCTGGGAGGTGCGCGGTGGGCTGCTAGCGCCCCGGGTCGCCCGCCTCCAGCACCTCGGCGAGGTGGGCGCTGGCGCGGGCGGCCAGCGCCATGATCGTGAGCGCCGGTCCGACTGTGCTGCCGCTGACGAAGCAGGCGGCGTCAGCGACCACCACGTTCGGGGCGTCCCAGAGGCGGTTGTGCTCGTCGAGGACCGACGAGCGAGGGTCGCTTCCCATGCGAGCGCCGCCGGTCTCGTGGATCGCGGCGCCGAGCACGATCGACATCTTGATGCCTTGACGGAAGATGAACCGTTGCACCGGGTTGAAGTCCGGCCAGATCCGCCCGCCCTCCAAGCCCGCCGCGGACCCGATGAAGTTGGTGCGGAAACCGGCCTCGTCGGCCATCTCCTTGAGTGCCGTCATAGAACGCTTCAGCAGCACCCTGTCGTTGTCACCCATGGTGATGTCGATGTGAGGGACGTGCATGCCCCACCGGTCCTTCAACCGGCTCAGGCTCACCCGGTTGTCGTAACGGGCCAGCATCTCGCCGGCACCACCGAGACCGAATGCGGCCGGGTGGCCGTCGGGGACCGGGAACCGCCCGCCGATGCCCTGGAACGAGATCCCTCGCACGAAGCCGGGGGTGGTACGGCCTGCCAGGTTCTCGTAGCGGGGGATCAGCACCCCGCCCGGCACGCCGTAGTAGGGATCGGGCGGCATGTTGTCCGCCGGGTCCCAGCCGCCCGGGAACTGCGGGGCGTCGAAGAAGCCGACGCTGATGGTCTGGTCCATGAAGTAGCGGCCCAGGAGGCCCGATGAGTTGCCGAGCCCGTCAGGGTGCCGGCTCGACCCGGAGGCGAGCAGCAGCCGCAGGCTCTCGATCGTCGAGCCGGCGACCACGACCGCGTCCGCGTACACCCGGTGCTCGCGGCGGGAGCGGCGGTCGACGAAGACCGCACCCGTGGCCAGGCCGCTGCGCTGGTGGGTGACGATGCGGGTGACCACGGCTTCCGGCCGCACGGTGAGCCGACCGGTCCGCAGCCCGGCCGCGATCCCGGGCGGGACCCGGTCGGGGAAGTGTGCCTGGAGTCGACCAGAGATCACGCGCCGCTCGGGCCAGCGGGACTCGACGTGCCGCTTGAAGTGGCGTTCCACGCTGGTGAGGAACCCAGGTCCGCGGTAACGGGAGTCTGGCGGGTGCACGAGCCCGTCGGCGTCCCCGTACACCCCGACCGCGTCTTCGACCTTGTCGTACCAGGGTTCCAGGTCGGCGTACGAGAGAGGCCAGTCCGAGCCGTGCCCGTCCAGGCTGGCCGCCTTGAAGTCGACATCGGACATGCGCTGCAGCATCCGGCCATAGCTGTGCATGCGGCCACCGACGAGCTTGCTGCGCACCCACAGGTAGGGGCGGCCGAACGGAGTGGTGTACGGCTCCTCGACATCGCGCACCAGGAACCGGTTCGAGGTCTCCGAGAAGTAGGGGCGCAGCGCCTGGACGTACTGACCGCGCAGCATCGCCGTGGCCCGCGGGACCAGGTCCATCCCCATCGCCTTCGGCTTCCTGCGAGCCGGGGGAACGAAGTCCGACTCCCGGACCTCACGGCCCGCGTCGAGCAGCAGCACGTCCAGACCACGCTCGGTCAACTCCTGGACCGCGCTGCTGCCAGCCGGCCCAGAGCCGATGACGAGCACGTCGTAGCGGCGGTCGATGTCGCTCATGGTGCCTCCTCGTTGACGTATGGTCGCTGCTCAGCAGGGGCTGACCGCACGCAGCACCTGCTGCTCCAGGCGGAAGTGCCGGTCGAGCTGCTCGTCGGCGTCGTCGGCGGCGAAGGCGTGACCCTCGTACTCGCTCATCAGCAGGCCGGTGAAACCGCCCTCCACGATCGCGCCGAGGAGCCGCTCCATCGGGATCTGAGGCTCCACCAGGTCAGCGGTGACGTGGTAGAACTTCGAGTGGAAGTAGTGGCTGCGCCGGATCAGCGACCGCAGTCCCGCCACGTCCGCAGGAGCGAACGACAGGTAACCGAACAGCTCCGAGATCGCCATCTTCTCGCCCAGCCCGCCCCCGCGCGCCGCCAGCTCGGCCTCCAGCTCCTCGGGGGTCTTGCCGCTGTGGCGTTCAGCGATGATGTAGTCGAGGTTCTCACGGGTCGCGCCCTTCGCCTCGTAGCGACGCAGGGCCGGCTCAGCCGGGCGCTCGATGAAGCAGCCGAAGTCGGGGATGAACCCCAGCCGGTCGCTGCCGACGGCGTCGAACGCCTCCAGCAGCCCCTGCACCTTGGCGTCTGACGGCGTCGCCGGGGCATGGACCTCATAGCCGATGTTCACCTGGTACCGCTCGGCCAGATCGGCGATGCGAGGCAGCAGGTGCAACGGGAGCTCGCTGCCGCGCATCGTCGCGCACCCGAGGTCACGGGCGGTCATCAGATCAGCCGTCAGGTAGAACAGCACGTCCTCCGGCTCGGGGGCCCGGCCCGCCACCGTGCCCCAGTCGACGTAGGCCCCGTACCCGTACGGCTCGACCCCGTACTCCTGCGACAGCCGGAGCACCCGGTCTATCTCCGCTGCAGCCGGGCGCGGGTAGGCGTCGAAGCTCTGCGGTCCGGTGATCTCGTACTTGGTGACCCCGAACCGGTTCATCGCCGCGAACATCTGCTCCAGGTCGAAGTCAGGTCGTTCGATCAGCTGCTGGGTGTAGCTGTAGAGGCACAGGCCCTGCTCGATGCCGTTGACGTTCACGCCGCCTCCTCCAGGTCGAGCTCGCGGGAGACCGAGCCGTCGATCATCCCCCATCCGTTGCCGAACCACATGGACACGTTGCGTACGTGGAGCACCAGGTCGACCAGGTGCCGCCCAGGCTCCAGCGGGTGGTCGCCCACGTGCAGCCGCAGCCGCTTCCGCAGCGACCAGAACTCGGTGATCGCCAGCGGCAGCTGGCCGTAGGGCACGAGCGCATCCCCCAGCTGGCAGACCACCATCGACATGTCGACCGGTCGCCCGTCGATGGTCACCTTCAGGGTCTCCACCGCCGAGAGCGGCTGACCGCGGTAGTAGTTGAGGCCGATGTCGAGGGTGAACCCGGTGCTACCGTCACCGAAACGCACCTGCCGGAGCGCACCGGGGCGCAGCACCTGGTCCTCGTACGGGAGCTTCATGTAGATCGTGGGCATAGCCGACTCCTGTGGTGGGGGATGGTGGCACGAAGCCTGCTGCCGCAGGCGAACAGACTCGTCGGGCGCGCCCGACGCGTCAGTACCTGGCCAGGAGGCTCGTGGTGTAGTCGATCGCCTCCGCGCTGGGACGCGACGGGGTGCACTCGAGCCCGATCGGCCCGGCGTAGCCTGCCTCGGCGATGGTGGCGAGCTGGACCGGCCAGTCGATGGTTCCGCTCCCTGGCTCGTGCCGCCCGGGGACGTCGGCGATCTGCACGTGCCGGATCAGGGGGACCACCGGTGGGAACACCTGCGCCGGGTCCTCACCTTCCAGCACCGAGTGGTACAGGTCGTACTGGAGCCTCACCCATGGCGAGTCCACCAGTCGGGCCACGTGCACCGCGTCCTCGGTCAGTGACAGCAGCGTTCCGGGATGGTCGACGCGGGTGTTGACCGCCTCGAGCAGGATCGTGACCCCGTGCTCCTCCGCGATCGGCAGCGCCGCCCGCAACGCGTCCGCCACCTGTTCCAGCTGGACCTGGCGCGGGCGGGACGGGACTCCTGGACCCGATGGGACGACCACGTTCGGGCAACCCAGGACCTCGGCGTCGCGGGCCGTGGTGGTGAACACCTCGAGGAACCGAGGGAGGGCATCCGGGTCGACCAGCGGCAAGCGCGGGTCGGTGATCACGGTCCACATCCGAGCCCCGGTCTCGCGCAGGGTCGCGGCCAGGGCCGGGACGTCCCGCGGAACCTTGGCGAAGAACGGGACGTCAGTGGTGGTGAACATCTCCATCACCGACACTCCCGCGGCCACCGCCGCGCGGACCCGCTCCGACAGGTGGTCACCCGCCTCGGTGAACATCAGGTCGACGTTGACCGACAGCTCGAACCTGCTCATGGTCACCCCTGTCTGCTCACGCCTGGGCCGAGGTGGCGAAGGCGGCGTCGAACGCGGCCGTGGGTGCGGCGAACGCGTGCGCCCGCACGTACGCCAGCGCCTCGGGGGCGCCGACGAGCCGGTCCATGCCGGCGTCCTCCCACTCCACCGACAGCGGACCGTCGTACCCGATCGCGTTCAGCATGCGGAAGCAGCGCTCGAACGGTACGTCGCCGTGGCCGACCGACACGAAGTCCCAGCCCCGCCGGGGGTCGGCCCAGGGCAGGTGGGAGCTGAGCCGGGCGTTGCGGCCGTTGCCGACCTGCACCTTCACGTCCTTGCAGTGGACGTTGAAGATCCGGTCGCGGAAGTCCCACAGGAACGAGACCGGGTCGACCTGCTGCCACACCATGTGGCTCGGGTCCCAGTTGATGCCGAACGACGGGCGGTGCCCGATCGCCTCGAGCGTGGCCACCGTCGTCCAGTAGTCGTAGGCGATCTCGGACGGGTGGACCTCGAGGGCGAACCGGACCCCGCACTCGTCGAACACGTCGAGGATCGGGTGCCACCGGTCAGCGAAGTCGCGGTAGCCGGCGGCCACCATCGCCTCGGTGGCCGGCGGGAACATCGCGACGTACTTCCAGATCGACGAGCCGGTGAACCCCACCACGGTCTTCACGCCGAGCCGCTGGGCCGCGCGAGCGGTCTGCTTCATCTCCTCGGCGGCGCGCTGCCGCACCCCCTCGGGATCGCCGTCGCCCCACAGCTCGGGCGAGAGCATCGCCTGGTGGCGGGCGTCGATCGGGTCGTCGCAGACGCACTGACCCTTGAGATGGTTGGAGATGGTGTACGCCGTGAGGCCGTGGCGCTGGAGGGTGTCGAGCCGGTCCTGGACGTAGGCGTCGTCGGTGGCCGCGCGCCACACGTCCAGGTGGTCACCCCAGCAGGCGATCTCCAGGCCGTCGTAGCCCCAGCCGGCGGCGAGCCGGCAGACCTCGTCGAACGGGAGATCGGCCCACTGGCCGGTGAACAGGACGACGGGTCGGGTCATGGTGTGCTCCTCTCAGGTCAGACGGTCTGCCAGCCGCGACGGGCCGCGGAGGCCTCGACGGCGCCGAGCACCCGCTGCACCACGAGCCCGTCGGCGAACGACGGGGACGGGTCGGTGCCGTCGGCGATCGCGGTCACCAGGTCGCGCACCTGGTTCGAGAACGCGTGGTCGTAGCCGAGCCCGTGGCCGGCGGGCCACCAGGCGGACACGTACGGGTGGGTCGGCTCGGTCGCCAGCACCCGGTGGAAGCCGGCGGTGTCGGGGCCGGCGGAGTGGTCGTGCACGTGGAGGACGTTCATCTCCTCGTAGTCGAAGGCGATGCTGCCCTTGGACCCGTTGACCTCGATCCGGAGCGCGTTCTTGCGGCCTGCGGCGAACCTGGTCGTCTCGAAGACGCCCTCGGCACCGCTGGCGAAGTGCGCCAGGAAACTGGCCGCGTCCTCGACGGTGACCGGGCCCCGGTCGCTCGACGTGGCGGCGAAGGTGAGGCCCTGGTGGTCCCCCTCGACCGGTCGCTCCGGGACGAACGTCCGCATCGACGCGACCACCTCCGTGATCGCGTCCCCGGTCCAGAACAGGGCCGTGTCGACGCAGTGGGCACCGAGGTCACCGAGCGGACCGGTCTGGGCGCGTTCCTTCTGCAGCCGCCACGACAGCGGGGTCTCAGGGTCGACGATCCAGTCCTGCAGGTACTGGGCCCGGACGTGGTGGACCTGCCCGACGAAGCCCTGCTCGATCAGTCGCCGGCCCAGCGCGACGGCCGGCACCCGCCGGTTGGTGAACCCGACCATCGAGCGCACCCCGGCCGTCCGGGCCTGCGCGGCCGCCTCGGCCATCGCCTCGGCCTCGGCCACGGTGTTGGCCATGGGCTTCTCCACGAGCACGTGCTTGCCCGCCTGGAGCGCGGCGACGGCGATCTCGGCGTGGGAGTCGCCGGGGGTGCAGATGTCGACGAGGTCGATGTCGTCGCGGCTGACCACCTCGCGCCAGTCGGTGGCCGACTCGGCCCAGCCGAGTCGCTCGGCGGCCTCCTGGACCCGTTCGGCGTGGCGGCCGACCACGACCTGCATCCGGACGTCGAGGGGGAGGTCGAACACGTGCGGAGCAGTCCGCCACCCCTGGGAGTGGGCTGCCCCCATGAATGCGTACCCGATCATCGCCACCCGCAGCGCGGGCTTGGTGTGGTTCATCGTGAGCTCCCTTCGAGGGTGGTGACCGCGCGCCGTACGTCGGGTCCTTCCCCAGCGGGACGGGCGCAGCTCTGCGGCCCCTGGCTGTTGTGAGGACCAGCCTGGTCGAGGCGCCACGACAGCGCGAGCCCAAGTGCGATATGGGGGGTATCTGCGAACCGGACACCCCGGCGTGCTCTGCCGGCCTGCCCGCCGCAGGGCTCACAGGCGCCGAGCCACCCGGTCGCACACCCCGAAGAACCACCGTGCGGCAGGGTCGGCGAGGCGCGCCTCGGCGAACCAGTAGGCCTCCGTGAGCCCGGTGTCCGGCAGGGGCAGCGGGACCACCGCCAGGCCCGGGTCGGCAGCGGCAGCCCAGGCCGCGAGCCTCTCGGGCACCGGAGCCACGAGGTCGGTGCCTCGCACCACGAGCGGGACCGGCAGGTACCCGGTCACCTGGAGCGCCACCCATGGGTCGACCCCCGCGTCGCGCAGGGCCTGCCGGATCGGTGGGATCGTTCCCTTGCCGATGGTGCCCAGCACGAGCGGCAGCCGGGTCAGGTCGTCACGGGTCAGGCGCCCATCGACCAGACGCGGGTTGTCCCGGTCCACGACCAGCGCGATCCGGTCGTGCCACAACGGGCGGTGCTGGCCCGGCAGCAGCAGGTTGTTGGGGGCGACGAGGGCGTCCAGGTCAGCCAGCGTGCGCCGCGACCCCCAGGTCTCCGGGTCGGGGGTCTCGGCCACCAGCCGCACCCTGGGGGCGCACACGGTGAGCTCGGCCACCAGGGGCGGCAGCAGCACGGCCGCGGCGTAGTCGCTGACGGCCACCTTGAAGCAGCGCTCTTCGGTCGCCGGGTCGAACCCGGGCACGATGCCCAGGCCTTGCTGCATCAGCTGCAGGGTGCGGCGAACCTCCGGCAGCAGGGCCAGCGCGGTCGGCGTGAGCTCGTACCCGAGGTCGGCAGGCACCAACAGCTCGTCGTCGAAGAGGCGTCGCAGCCGACCGAGAGCGGCACTCATCGCCGGCTGGCTGACCTGCAGGCGACGGCCCGCCCGAGTGACGCTGCCCTCCTCCAGCAGCGCCTCCAGCGCCACCAGCAGGTTCAGGTCCGCTCCCCCGATCCCCATGCCCTCGCTCCTCCGCTCCCACCCGGCCGCGGCTCAGGACCAGGCCGTCAGCTCCCGGCAGGGTCGCAGGGCCCCGCGATCCTGGCCGGTACCAGCTCCCCCAGCCGGGCACCGCCCCGCCCCCCTCCAGCACGTCCGAGGACGACCGGTGCTCCCTAAGGTAGGGGACACCGATGGAGGTGCGATGCGAGATCGGCTACGGGGGATGGACGCCAACCTGCTGGTGGTGCTGCACGTGCTGCTGGAGCAACGGAACCTGACCCGGACCGCCGACCGGCTGATGATGAGCCGCCCTGCGGTCAGTGCGGCGCTGCGCAAGCTGCGGGAGCACTTCGACGACGACCTGCTGGTGCGCGCCGGGCGGGGCATGGAGCGCACGGAGCTCGCCGAGTCCCTCGTGGCTCCCGTCGCGGCCGCGGTCGCGGCGGCTGAGGCGCTGCTGAGCCCGCGTCAAGAGTTCGACCCACGCTCGAGCCAGACCCAGTTCTCGGTCGCCATGTCGGACTACGCGATGGCGATCCTGGGGGCTGCCGTGGTGCAGCGCCTCCTGGGCGAGGAGGCGACCTGCTCGCTGCGAGTCGACATGCTCCGTTCTCGGCCCGATGAGCTTGAGGGGCAGCTGCTGCGTCGTGACCTGGTCGTCGGGCCCATGAGCCTGGGTCTGCCCGGCGAGCGGGAGGCGTTGTTCGCCGACGAGCTGGTGTGCGTGGTGGCCGCCGACAACCCCTGCCTCGTCGACGGCAGGCTGTCGTCGCAAGACCTGCGCGAGCTTCCTCGGGCAGCCTTCACCTGGGACGCACCCGAGGCGTTCGTGCTGGGCCGTGAGCTGGAGGCGATCGGGGTCTCCCAGGCTGGAGCCTGCCTTCAGGTCGACAGGTTGCTCGCGCTGCCTCGGGTGCTGGCCGGGTCGTGCACGTACGCCTTCATGCCCTCGTGGCTCGCACGTCGGCATGCAGGGCTCGGGCTGGTCGTCGCCGACTGCCCCGTGCCCCGGGTACCGGTGATCGAGGCGGTCCACTGGAACCCGAGACGACGCGACGACCCCGGCCTCACCTGGTTGCGGCACCTGGTGGTGCGTGCCGGTCACGACGTGCTGCCCCAGCTCGACGAGCCGGCATCGCCGAGGTGACGGTCGGGATCGGTGATGCCCCCCATCGACGATCCCACCTGGCGCCGTGGTGCCCGCAAGGGTTGACTGGCTGCCAGCCCCCGGCGGACCCCGGTGCCACGGCGGGCGGCGAGGCACCTCACGACCGAGGAGGATCCCATGGCGCACACGGAACGGAGCTACGACGCGATCGTGATCGGTTCGGGGCCCGGTGGCAGCACCGCCTGCTGGGAGCTCACCAAGGGCGGGATGGACGTGCTCCTGCTGGAGGCTGGGCCTGAGCTCACCGACGCCGACTTCGTCCGTACGGGTGGTCCTCGCGGCGAGCTCGGGATGGACATCCTCCCCCGCGCCAAGGACATGCTGCTGCGCGGCCAGTTCCACCAGTCGATGCGCTCGTTCTTCGACCCGGAGCTGAGCAGGTTCATGGTCAACGATGCCCGCGAACGCTACTCCTGGCCCTTGGGCCACCCGTACCTGTGGATCCGCTCGAAGATGATCGGCGGCCGGATGCAGACGTACGGCCGGGTGCTCCAGCGCATGGGCGACTACGACTTCAAGGCGGCCTCCATCGACGGCTACGGCGACGACTGGCCCATCGAGTACTCCGAGCTGGCCCCCTTCTATGACGAGGTCGAGCAGCTCGTCGGCGTCTACGGCGATGCCGACGGCCTCGACCAGCCCGCCGACGGCAGGTACGTCGGGCCGGGATTCCTCAGCAGCGTCGAGCGGGAGTTCGCCGCGCGGATCCAGCAGCGGTGGCCCGAACGGAAGGTCATCTCGTGGCGGGTCCAGGCCCCGATGCCCGATCGGGTGCCGCCTGGGGTCGCTGCTGCCCGAGCCACCGGGCGGCTCGTCACCCGCTCCCACGCACAGGTCAGCCGCGTGACGATCGACCCGCGCACGGGCCTGGCCAACGGGGCGGTGTTCATCGACCGCAGGACCAAGCGTGAGCACCGGGTCTTCGCCGACGTCGTGGTGCTGGCAGCCTCGTGCATCGAGTCGATCCGGCTGCTGTTCAACTCCGGTTGCACCCGCTTCCCCGACGGCGTGGGGAACTCGTCGGGGGTCCTCGGGCACTACTTCATGGACCAGACCACCGCGCTGGTCTTCGCCGACGTGCCGGACCGCCCCGGCGTGTGGGACACCGACCCGGTCCAGCCCCCGGACCCGTTCTACGGGCAGCAGGGGGGCATGATCATCCCTCGCTACCAGAACCTGCACGGCCAGACCGAGCGCTACCTGCGCGGGTTCGACTACCAGGGGGTCGGGGCCCGCTTCCCGATCCCTGCCGACGCGCCCGCCGTCTTCGGCGGCGACGCCATGGGCGAGATGCTGCCGCGCTACGACAACCACGTGAGCGTCAGCCGCTGGCTGCGCGACGCGTGGGGGGTCCCGGCACCGCACATCACCTGCACTCTCAGCGACAACGAACGCATGATGACTCAGGACATGATGAAGGCGTTGCGCGAGATGTGCGAGCACGCCGGCTACCGGATCAACTTCATCGCCTCCACCATCGGTCTCGACTCCAAGGACGTCTGGCCAGGCAAGGGAAGGCTCCAGCGCCAGGTGTTCCGCCGAGGGGTCGGCCTCTCGCAGCGGGTGGGGGCCGCCATCCACGAGGCTGGCGGGGCTCGCATGGGCTCCGACCCGGGCCGTTCGGTGGTGAACAACGTCAACCAGACGTGGGACGTGCCGAACCTGTTCGTCACCGACGCCTCCACGTTCGTCTCGGGTGGGACGGTGGGACCGACCCTGACGATCATGGCGCTGGCCGCCCGCGCCTGCCGCTTCATCACCGAGCAGCACGCTGACGGAGGGCTGACCCGGCCCACCGAGCTGGCCTCACTCTGACCAGAAGGGACGACGATCGTGGCCCAGATCCGACGAGGCGTCAGCCTCTACAGCCTGCAGGACTCGTACGCTGTCGGGCGGCTCGACCTCGCCGCCCAGCTGCGTCTCGTGGCCGAGCTTGGTGCCACCGGGGTGGAGACGATCGGGGACCAGTCCTTCCGGGCCACCCCGTTCCCCACCGACGAGACGGTCTCGGCCTGGCGGGCCGCTGTCGATGCGGCCGGGCTGGAGCTGGTCTGCAACGACGTGCTCCTGGACTCCGCCATGTACCGGAACCGGACCTTGCGGGTCCCCGAGCAGGTGGAGCTGCTCAAGCAGCAGCTCGACGTCAGCAAGCGCCTCGGGTTCCCGATGATCCGGATCACCTCCGACGTCTCGGCCGTGGTGACCGAGCTGGCCCTCCCGTACGCCGAGCGGCTCGGGATCGTCATCACCGCCGAGATCCACGGGGGCATGAGCTTCGACGAGCCGCGGGCGGCCAGCTGGGTCGAGATGATGAAGCGCGCGCAGTCGGAGTACCTGGGGCTCACCATCGACTTCGGGATCTTCTGCGACCGGCACCCTCGGCTGCCTATCGCCTACTTCGAGACGTTGGGCGTCGCGCCGCAGGTCGTGGCCGCGGTGCAGCAGCTGTGGCGTGAGCACGGCGACTTCCATCGCTACCTCGTCGCCCACGACCACCGGTTCGGGCCCGAGCTCAGCAGCCTGTTCCGCAGCCCGGTGGATGCGGAGTTCTGCATCTTCGCCGGAGGCTACGAGGACACGCCGCTGGAGGTGCTCGACGAGCACCGCGAGTACATCCGCCACTGCCACGGCAAGTTCTTCGAGATGCTGCCCGACGGAACCGAGCAGGCCATCGACGTGCCCCGGATCCTGGAACGGCTGAACCAGATCGGCTATGACGGCTACGTCTGCTCGGAGTACGAGGGCAACCGGTTCATCCCCATCGGGCAGGACGTGGACGACCAGGGCCAGCTGCGCGCCCACCAGCGGCTGCTGGCCGCCCACCTCGACGACGGGAAGTGAGATCATGTTCGACCGCTACGTGTTCACCCCGGGCTCGGCCGGCAACGTCGAGGAGCAGGGCACGGTGACCGCCTTCGAGCTGGCCACCGGCATCACCTACTACCGAGGGATCCCGCTGTCGATGCTGCACGAGCTGGAGCTGGTGGTCGACGGGGTGGACGTCCCCGCCGACGAGCTGAGGGTCTCGCCCGACGGAGCAGAGTGGTTCACCCTGGACGAGGCCACCACCGTCGTCGACCCCCGCTACAAGTGGGAGTACGACCGTCCCCTGCGGGTGCGCTGGGTCCGCCCTGGGGGGCTGACGCCGGGCGAGCACCAGGTGACCCTGAAGGTGAAGGTCCGCACCTCCTACATCCCCGTCCCCTTCGGCGGGCAGCGGACGAGGACGGTCACGATCCGCTGATCGAGGTCCCGCGCTCGGCGCGGTCACAAACCAGGAGCTGGGGCGGCCGGTTCAGCACCACCCGCCACCCACGCAGGGTGCCGCAGCGACCTGCGGACCGGCTGCGACGACGTCGTCCTCGAGCCGCAGCGTCGTCAGCGCGTCACCGGCCAGATCGATGGCCTGCGCGGCGACGAACGAGACGTTCACGCACCTGATGGCCGGGTTGCGCAGCGGAGCGGACGCGGCCCATGGCTGTGGTCGACGCCGGGCTCGACCCGCCCAACCATCTGGTAGCGCCGGAGGTCGACGCCGCAGCCGCCTCCCAGAGACTGCTGAGCGTGGACCCGCCGGCCCCGGCTACTGCGGCGCCCCGGCCAGCACGGCGGCGGTGCCGGACAGCCCCAGCCTCGTCGCGCCCGCGGCCACGAGGGCGGCCGCCTGCTCGTACGTACGGATGCCGCCGGCCGCCTTCACGCCGAGCCGGTCGCCGACCGTACGGACCATGAGCTCGACGGCCGCCACCGACGCCCCGCCGGCCGGGTGGAACCCGGTGGAGGTCTTCACGAAGTCGGCCCCCGCCTCGGCGGCCGCCTCGCACGCGGCCACGATCTCGGCGTCGGTGAGGGCGGCCGACTCGATGATCACCTTGAGCAGCGGCACCTCCAGCCTCACGGCGCGGATCTCGTCGACCAGGTCGCGGTGGCGTCCCCCCTTGACGAGGGCCAGGTCGATCACCATGTCGACCTCGTCAGCGCCCAGGGCGGTCGCCTCGGCGGCCTCGGCCGCCTTCGTGGCGACCGTGTGCTTGCCCGACGGGAACCCGCACACCGTCGCCAGCCGCAGCCCGTCGGGCATCCCGCTGACGGGCAGGTTCGTGGGCGACACGCAGATCGAGCAGGTGCCGAGCGCCGCCGCCTCGGCGGCCAGCGCCAGCACGTCGGCGTGGGTGGCCTCGGGCTTGAGCAGGGTGTGGTCGACGATCGCGGCCAGCTGGGCGCGGGTCAGCGCGGTCATGGTCCTACCTCCGTACGGTGGAAGCCCAGGTGCGAGCGCGACGCCGTCGGGCCGCGCTGGTCCTGGTAGCGGGACAGGGTCACCTGGGAGCCGTAAGGGTGCTCCGCCGGTGACGTGAGCCGGAAGAAGCACAGCTGGCCCACCTTCATGCCCGGCCACAGCATGATCGGCAGCGTCGCCATGTTCGACAGCTCCAGGGTGATGTGGCCGGTGAAGCCCGGGTCGATGAACCCGGCCGTCGAGTGGGTCAGCAGCCCCAGCCGCCCCAGCGACGACTTCCCCTCGAGCCGGGCGGCCAGGTCGTCGGGCAGGGTGACCCGCTCGTACGTGGCACCCAGCACGAACTCGCCCGGGTGCAGCACGAACGGCTCGTCGCCCGCGCACTCCACCAGCCGGGTGAGGTCGGGCTGCTCGGCCGACGGGTCGATGTGGGGGTAGCGGTGGTTCTCGAAGACCCGGAACAGCCGGTCGAGCCGCACGTCGATGCTCGCCGGCTGCACCATCTCGGCGTCGTACGGGTCGAGCACCACCCGCCCCGCACCGATCGCCTCACGGATGTCGCGGTCGCTCAGCAGCATGAAGCCTGAATCTAGTGCAAGCCCGGCGCCACCGCCCGCCGAGGACCTCCTACGATGGGTGACGCGCGCCCGCCCGGGCGCTCCGGCCAGGAGCATGATGCGAGCCCACGTCGTCTACGCCCACCCCCGTGCGGGGTCGTTCACGCACGCGGTCCTCGACGCCTTCACCGCCGGGCTCCGCGACGCCGGTCGCACCGTGACCGTCTCCGACCTCTACGCGAAAGGCTTCCAGCCCCTGCTCGCCGGCGAGGAGTACCGGCGCGAGGCCACCGCCGCGACCGGGCGGCCGGTGGCCCCCGACGTCGCCGCCGAGCAGGCTGCCCTCGAGGCCGCCGACCTGTGGGCGTTCGTGTACCCGGTGTGGTGGACCGACTGCCCCGCGATCCTCAAGGGCTGGTTCGACCGGGTGTGGAGCGTCGGGTGGGCGTACGGGGACGGCTACGAGCCCCGCCGGGCCCGCAAGGCGCTCGTGCTGTGCACCGCCGGCAACACCCGCCAGACGCTGCTCGACGACGGCCGCTACCGGGCCATGGAGACGGTGATGCTGGCCGACCGCATCGCCGACCGGGCCCGCGAGGCCGAGTTCCACCTCTTCGGCGGCTCCGACACGCTCCCGCCCGACGAGTGGCCGCGCACCTGCGAGGCGCACCTGGCCGCCGCCCATGAGCTGGGACGACGCGGCTGAGCCGTGGTGCGCCGCCGACCGTGTGGCGTGCTCATCGCCGGCGTCGGCGGGCATCGAGGCGTGGGCCATCAGGCCAGGGTGGCAGACGAGGCTCTCGACCCCGCCGAGCACG
Source organism: Actinomycetota bacterium (assembly GCA_041855725.1). Taxonomy (GTDB): domain Bacteria; phylum Actinomycetota; class Actinomycetes; order Propionibacteriales; family Propionibacteriaceae; genus JBHAES01. Next base: position 2,013 of record JBHAES010000209.1, on the reverse strand, counting down.
GCCCGCGCTGAGCGGGGACGGGCGTGCGGTGACCCTTGGCGTGACGACGACCGACGGCGCACCTCGACCGGCGACGAGCCACCGACCGGCGCTGCCAGGGATCAGTGCTTGCGACGGATCTCCAGGTAGCGGTCACCGAACGAGACGATCTGGCCCTCCCGCACCCGCACCCGGTCGCCGGGGGCGCAGGGCTCGAACTGGCCGTTCGCGCCCGCGATGGCGGTGCCGTTGGTGGAGCCTCGGTCGGTGACGTAGATACCGCGGTGGTCGACGCCGATCGCCAGGTGGGTCTTGCTGACCATGCGGCTGTCGGCGCCGGCGCTGACGAGCTGCGTCACCGTCTCGTCGGCGCGGGCGGCCGGGTTGCGGCCCACCAGCACCACGCCCTCGATCTCGACGAGGCGGCCGTCGTCGAGCCGCACCTGCCAGCCCTCGGCCGGGGAGCGCCCCGCGACCAGCCGGTTGGCGGCCAGGTGGGTGCCCTCTACGTCGTCGGCCGACGACGTCGGCTGACCCGGCTGCCCCGGCTGGGGCTGCGGCGGAGCGGGCACCGACGCCGGCGGGTACGACGGCGGTGCGTACGGCTGCGCCCCGGGCTGGGGCTGCTGGGGCGACGCGTACTGCTGCGGCTGCCCGTACGGCTGCTGCGGCTGCCCGTACGGCGCCTGCTGCGGCGAGGCGTACGGCTGCTGCTGCGGCGCGTACGCCGCCTGCTGGGGCGCGGCCTGCTGCGGCGGGGACTGGCCGAAGGCCGGCTGCCCGTACGGCTGCGGCTCGGGCCGGGACGGCTGCTGCGCGCCCCACTGCTCCCACGGCACGGCGGCCGGCTGCGGCGGCGGCGTCGCCGCCGGCTGGTAGGAGGGCGCCGGCTGGTAGGTCGCCGGCTCGGACGGGGCGAAGCTGCTGGGCACCGACGTGACGGGACCCTGCGACGGCGCCCCGAGCGGCGTGGGGGTGTAGCCCGCCGACGACGGCAGCTCGTCGGGCCCGCCGTTGCCGGCGAAGCTGGCCGGCGCCAGGTGCGACGGCAGGCCCACCGTGTTGCTGGCCTGCATCGACGACCGGGTCACGTTGCCGCCGGACTCGAGGGTGCGCACCCGCTTCACCACGACCGCCCTCGCGGCCAGGTCGTGCCAGCCCTGCCGCCGCTGGTGGGTGACCATCAGCACCACCAGCACGACCCACAGCACCACGGTGCCCGCGCACGCCCCCCACACCAGCTGGCGCAGGAAGTAGCGGCCCCACCCCACCGGGCGGCCGTCGGCCAGCCCCAGCACGTGGATGCCCATCACCTGGGCGCCCGGGCCGGCGCCGCGGGTGGCGTAGCCCCACCACACGTACACCGCCCACGCCCCGGTCAGCACGGTCGCGATGATCGACGTGACGATGAGCAGGGCCATGCTGCCTGCGAGCTGGCCCGCCAGCAGGTTGTAGGCGATCAGGACGACCGTCGGCGGCAGGCCGTTGATGATCGCGGCGACGGCGCGCTGCCCCAGCCCGGCCACCGACACGCCCGAAGGCATCCCTGAGATCCTGGACAAACGTGGCCCCTTCCCTGCTCGCGCGCGGAGCGCCGATCTCGGTTCATCCTAGTTGGAGCGGGTCCGTACGCGCCTGGTGCCCGAGCCGGCGGCCGTGACCCAACCCGTCAGGGTGCCCGGCGGCCGGTCCTCGGGCGTCGGAACGACCGGATCGACAGGGCGCCGCCCAGCCGGCGCCCCCATCCCACCGACCGGTTCAGACCGACGATCGCCGAGTCGATGCTGCGCCAGTACGTGGCCGCCTGGTTGGCGTTGATCGTGTCGGGCGAGAACACCGTCGCGTCCGCCTGGCGGGCCAGGATCCGCGGGTCGACCTCCTCGCCCAGGCGCCGGAACTCGCCCAGCAGCTGGTCGGCCTGCTCGGTACGGGTCGCCGACGGCGACGGCGACCGCCCCAGGTCACGGGCCCGGTCCACGAGCTCCGACCAGCCGCCCGACACCCGCTCCACGAGGTCGGCAGCCGCCATCCGCT
>JBHAES010000208.1:0-2727 GCA_041855725.1 Actinomycetota bacterium | reverse complement strand
CTCCTCGGCGTGCCCGGAGCGTTGCGGTGGTCGCCGCAGCCGGCGGCCCGGGCCACCTACCGCACCGAGCTCGACTGGACCGGTCCGGTGGGCACCGGGGCGCAGGTCGCCTCGCGGCTGCTGGGCTGGGGGCTGCTGCGGTTCGAGGTCACCGAGGACCCCACCGACCGCAGCGAGGGGATGCGCTGGATGGCGACCCCCGCCCTGGGCCTGTTCGCCGGGGTCACCGGGCTGCACGGCGACCTGATGGTGCCCGAGGAGCGGCTGCGGGGCGCGATGGCGCGGGCCGCCCGGCAGGGCACGTCGCTCGAGGCCGAGCTCGACGCGCTGCTGGGCCGCGCCTGGGACGACGAGCTGGAGGTCTTCCGTCACGCCGGCGACGGCGCCCCCGTCCGCTGGCTCACCGCCTGAGCGCAGGCTTGTCGCGGCCCGGCCGGGCCGGGCAGGCGCACCAGGTGCCCGTACGCTGAGGAGACGGGCCGAGCCCGGGCCGATGCGGTCCGGGCGGCGAGGTGAGGAGACCGGGGTGGAGCAGCGACGGATCACGTTCGACCGGCCCGACCGGTTCGTGGCCGGGGCGACCGGCGCCCCCGAGGCCCGCTCGTTCTTCGTGCAGGTGCGCCACGGGTCGACCCTCGCCACCCTGGGCGTCGACGAGACCCTGCTGCTGGCGCTGACCCTGCACCTGTCGACCGTCCTCGACGACCTCTCCCGCATCGGCGACCGGCAGGAGCCCGAGGTGGTGCTCGACGTCGCCCCGCTCGACCTGCCGCTGTTCCCGCTCTTCGACGTGGGCAGCCTGCGCGTGGCGTTCGACCAGCAGACCGGCCTGGTGCGCGTCGAGCTCGTGGACGTCGGCCCGGACCCCGACGTGGTCGAGGTCACCCTGTCGCTGCCCATGGCGCGCCGCTTCTGCGCCCGGGCCCGCCTCGTCGTCCGCCGCGGCGAGCCGCCCTGCCCCTTCTGCTCCCAGCCGGTCTCACCCGACGGGCACCTCTGCCCCCGCCGCGACGGGCTGCGGGCCCTCAAGAACGCCTGACCCGCGCCCCGCGCGTCGTACGGGCGCCTGGGCGCCGGGGGCTCAGAGAGCGACGCCGAGCAGGGCGTCGACCAGGGTGCGCACGGTGGCGGGGGCGTCGGGCTCGGTCGCCCCGGGACCGGCCGCGGCGGCGAGCGACGCCTCGGCCCACGCGTCGACCACCCGGAGCGCGGTGTCGGCGTGCAGGTCGTCGCGCAGCGCCTCGCGGACGCCCGCCACCACGGGGGCCGCCGGCAGCCCGCCCGCCGCCGCGGTGGCCGCCCGCCACGTCGCCAGCCGCTCGCGGGCCTGGTCGAGGTCGGCGTCGGTCCACTCCCAGTCGCGGCGGTAGTGGTGGGCGAGCAGCGCCAGCCGGACGGCCATCGGGTCGACCCCGGCCGCGCGCAGCCGCGACACGAGCACGAGGTTGCCACGCGACTTGCTCATCTTCTCGCCGTCGTAGCCGACCATGCCGACGTGCACGTACGCGTCGGCGAACGGCTCGCCGGTGAGCGCCCGCCCCTCGGCGGCGCACATCTCGTGGTGGGGGAACACCAGGTCGGACCCGCCGCCCTGCACGTGCACCGGACCGCCCAGCGCCCGCTGCGCGATGGTGGTGCACTCGATGTGCCAGCCTGGCCGGCCGCGGCCCAGCACCGTCTCCCACGCCGGGTCACCGGGCCGCTCCCGGCGCCACAGCAGCCAGTCCAGCGGGTCGCGCTTGCCGGGCCGGTCCGGGTCGCCGCCCCGCTCGGCGAACAGGGCGAGCATCGTGGCCACCTCGAGGCGTCCCACCTCGCCGAAGCGTGCCGCGGTGGTGCGGTCGGCGTACCAGTCGCCGTCGACCTCGTAGGCGACACCCAGGGCGCGCAGCCGCGCCACGGCGGCGGCGATGGCGTCGACCGACTCGACGACCCCCACGTAGTGGTCGGGCGGCACCACCCGCAGGGCCGTCATGTCGTCGCGGAAGAGCTGGGTCTCGCGCTCGGCCAGGCCCCGCCAGTCCAGCCCCCGGTCGCGGGCCCGTTCCAGCAGCGGGTCGTCGACGTCGGTGACGTTCTGCGCGTACACCACGGGCAGGCCCTGGTCGAGCCAGGCCCGCAGCACCAGGTCGAAGGTCAGGTAGGTGAACGCGTGACCCAGGTGGGTGGCGTCGTACGGGGTGATGCCGCACACGTACAGCCGTGCCGGCCCGGACGACGGCCCGACCGGGCGCACCTGGAGCGTCGCGGTGTCGTGGAGCCGCAGCCGACCTGCGGCCGGGGGCAGCGACGGTACGGACGGGCGGGGCCAGGAACGCATGCCTGCGAGCGTAGCCGTGGCGGCGGGGGTCGGCCACCGCGACGGTCGGCGCCGGTCAGCCGCGCACCTCGGCGAGGCGGCGCTCCACCTGGACCCCGGTCGCCGAGGGTGAGGGTCACCGCCAGCTCGAGCACGAACGGCGAGAAGCCGAGCCCGCACCACAGCTGCGAGAACGTCACCGCCTTCGCCTCGGCGAGGGCGGTGGCGACGTCGTGGCTGCCGTCGAGCCGCTGCCGCAGGGTCGGCGGCGACGGGTCGGCCAGTCCAGGTGGTGCGACAGCTCGTGGGCCACGCCCACCCGCCGCAGCAGCCCGGGCTCGTCGAGCGGGGCGACGCCGAGCCCGGCGAGGAACGTCTCGACCCGGTCGACCAGCCGGACGTTGACCTCGACGCTGCGGGCGCGACCG
>JBHAES010000207.1:0-6184 GCA_041855725.1 Actinomycetota bacterium | reverse complement strand
GGTCGAGCCGCGGGAACCCGTACGCACACCTGTGGCGCGCGGCCGGGGTGCGCACCGAATGCCCCCGGCGTCATCGCTCGGGGACGAGCAGACCAGCGCCAGCCCCCCACGGACAGGCCGCCACGGGCCCGCTCCGGCTGAGCACGCGGCACCTGAGCAGGGCCCGTGGCCCCGGCCAGGCCCGGCACCGGCCGCGCACCGGGGCAGGGCGCGTACGAGCCCGTCGAGACGACCGCACCGCGCCAAAGCCACCCTCGCCCGCCGGGACAGGACTCGGGGCACCTCGCGATCGACCGGCTGACCCGGCCCCGACCCCAGGCCGTCGCGCCAGGCGACCGGCGCCAGCGCCCACGACGGGACCGACACGAGCACCGCCTGGCACCTGAGCCGGGGCCCATGACCTCCCCGGGCCCGGCACCGGCTCACCGACGAGCGTCGGCGCCAGGCGCGTCCGAGCGCGACGACCGCCCCCGAGTCTGGGCCGGAGCCGCCGACCCGACGCCGGGGCGCGTACGAACCCTGGGGCCCCGACCACGCGCCCCGGCCGGGGCGCTCAGGTCAAGCCGGGCTGCTTGGAGTTGGACGAGATGCCCGGGATGCCGTCGTGGACGATCTTGCCGGGGTTGAACAGGCCCTTCGCGTCGACGCCGTCGAACAGGGCGCGCTGCACGAGCACGCCGGCCGGCGAGATGTCCTGCTCCAGCCACGGGGAGTGCTCCTCGCCCACCCCGTGGTGGTGGGAGATCGCGCCCCCGTTGTCGACGAACGCCTGCTGGATCGCCTGCTTCACCCGGTCGTAGGTCTCCATGTTGTCGTCGGACGGGTCGTTGATGGCGAACGTGAAGTACTGGCAGGCGCCCGAGTGGTAGGAGTGCGACAGGTGGCACATGAGGAACCCGGGCACGCCCGCGTCGTCGATCGCCTTCATCGCCACGGCTCGCACCGCGTCGTACATGTCGGCCATCTTCGACCACGGCATCGCCGTCTCCGACACGTCGGCCGGGATCCCCATGTCGAGCAGGAAGTCACGGATGTAGGGGACGTCGTACTTCTTCTGGTCGTAGAGGGCGCCCGGGCCCTTCCCGACGCCGAGGGCGCCGAACGGGGCGATCACCTTGTTGACCAGGCTCTTCTCGTAGCGTACGTGCACGCCGGTGCCCTCGAACCCAATGAACGACAGGCACACCTTGTCGAGGTCCCAGCCCTTGCGCTGCATCAGCTTCTGCACCGCCTGGTTGAGGAAGTGGCCCAGCCTCGACGACTTCTTGCCGTTGGCGATGGAGAACTGGGTCTCGAACGAGTCCATCACGCGGGTGATCGACGGCGCCGCGTCGGAGGCGGCGATCGCCTCCATCGCCTTGAGGCCCGTGTAGTAGTCGCGGAAGAAGTACGCCTGGATCTCACGCACCTCGGGCAGCCGGTGCACGTTCACCCAGGCCTCGGTGATGATGCCGAGGCGGCCCTCCGACCCGATCACCATCTCGCGCACCGACGGGCCCGACGAGTACGACGGCAGCGGCCGCAGCACGAGCGTCTGCCCGGCCATCACCATGCGCAGGCCGCGGGTGATGTCGGCCATGTCGCCGTACTTGTCGGACTGCATGCCCGACGACCGGGTCGCGATCCAGCCGCCGAGGCTGGAGTACATGAACGAGTCGGGGAAGTGGCCCATCGTCCACCCCTTGGCGTTGAGCTGCACCTCCATGTCGGGGCCCAGCACGCCCGCCTGGATGCGGGCCAGCCCGGCGGTCTCGTCGATCTCGAGCACCTTGTTCATGCGGCCGAGGTTCACCGACACCACCTGCCGCTGCTCGTCGGGCAGCGCCTCGAGCGCGCCCACGATGTTGGAGCCGCCGCCGTACGGGATGAGCACCGCGTCGGCGCCCACGCACGCGTCGACGACAGCCACGACCTCGTCCTCGCTCGCCGGGTACACCACCACGTCGGGCAGCCGGCCGAGCTGGCCGCGGCGCACCCGCACCAGGTCGCGGACGCCCCGACCGAAGCCGTGCACGATGCGGGTCTCGCCGTCGTCGACGAGGAACTCGGCGCCCACCGCGTCGGTGAGCCGGGCCCGCAGCGCGTCGGTCAGCCGCGACTCGGGGATGTCGAGCGACTCGAACGGGCGCACGCGCGGGCCGGGCTTGGTGATGTCGACCCCGAGCCGCTCCTTGACGAACGGCGCGAGCCGCGGTTTGTCGGCGAACGAGAACTCGGTGCCCTCCTCGCCCCAGCCCCACCACTTCTGCTGCTTGACGCCTGCAACCCCCACGGTCTCTCCTCAGCTCTCGTTCGGCGCTTCCGGTGCGCTCGGCGGCGACGACGCCGAGGCCGCGGCGGCCTGGCGGAGCGTCACGGCACGAGCGTAGTCGTCCAGGGTCGGCAGCCCGTAGGCGCGGGCCGTGGAGTCGTGCAGCTGCAGCACCGTACGCCGCATGCGGTCGTTGAACTGGTGCGCGATCTCGCCGGGCGCCGGCTGCAGCGGCGGACCGAACACGACGTGCACCGTCGGGCGTCCCTTCGGGGGGCGGGTCTGGGTGTAGGGCCAGGCCGCGTACGCGCCGACGAGCGCGATCGGCAGCGCCGGCACGTCACGCGAGATGCACAGCGCGGCCACACCGGGGCTGAACGGACCCATCGCCCCGGTGCGCGACCTGGTGCCCTCGGGGAAGATGAGCAGCGGCACCCCGTCGGTGAGCAGCTGGCCCGACAGGCCCTTGCGGCTGCGCAGGCCGCGCCGCTCGATGGGGTAGGTGTTGATGAACGTCTGGCTGGTGAGCCGCTTCCACCATGCGTCGTAGAAGTAGTCGGCGGCCGCGCCGGGCGACAGGTACTTCGACAGCCGCCGCGGCAGCGACCCGATGATCAGCGGCGCGTCGAGGTGCGACGAGTGGTTGGCGAACGCCACGTACGGGGCCTCGAGCCCGTCGAGGTGCTGCTTGCCGTGCACCTCCACCGAGACGAGCCGCCACACCAGCGGCTTCAGCATCAGCTGCTGGGTGACGAACCGCATGCGGGCGCCGCCGGACGACTGGTGGCGCTCCCGCTCCCGCTCGAAGGCCCGCTTCTCGTCGGCCATCAGGGCTTCCCCCGCCGCGACCGGGTGAGCCGTCCCGAGAACCAGCGGATCGCCCGCCGCGGGATGACGCGGGCGGCGTTGACGGCGACGTACCAGCGGCGGACGGGGATCGAGATCACGTGCGGGTGGGCGTTGTCGTCGAGCGACTCACGGGCCACGTCGTCGGCGCCGATCCACACCCACGACGGCAGGTTGCCGGCCCGGATCCCGGCCCGCTGGTGGAACTCGGTGTGCACCCAGCCGGGCATCACGCACGTGACGTTGACCCCGTACGGACGCAGCTCCACGGCGAGGCTCTCGGTGTAGTTGAGCACCCACGCCTTCACCGCGGAGTAGTTGCCGGTGGTGATCATGGCCGCCGAGCTGCCCACGTTGATGATCGAGCCGTGGCCCCGCTCCTTCATCGCCCGGCCTGCCGCGCCCGACAGGATCAGCACGGCCAGGCACATGACGTCGAGCGCCTTGACGTGCTGCTCCACGTCACGGTCCAGCAGCGAGCCGTGCAGCCCGAAGCCCGCGTTGTTGACCACCATCTCGACGGGCCGCTGCGGGTCCTCGATGCGGGCCGCCACCCGGTCGACGTCGTCGCGCACCGACAGGTCGGCGCCCATCACCTCCACCTCGACCCCGTTGCGCTTGCGCAGCGTGGCGGCCACCTCGTCGAGCCGCGCGGTGTCGCGGGCGACCAGCACCAGGTCGAACCCCCGGTCGGCCAGCTCGCACGCGTAGGCGTGGCCGATCCCCGACGTGCCCCCCGTCACCAACGCTGTGGCCATGGTCGCAAACCTAACGGCAGCCACCCCCCGCTGTCGAAGGTCTCCACAGGTCAGGCACCAGCGTTTGTTGTATCCCTACAAACCAGGGGGCGCTGGTTTGTTGTATCCCTACAACCAGATGAGGATTGGAGCCGATCTCGGCTCCCATCCTGCCCGGCCCCGAACCGCGCTGCGCCCGGCCGCGGAACCGTCCGACCGGCCCCGCAGGCACCGGCTCGTCGGCTGCGCACCGGCGGACCAGCGGGCGACCGGCGGACGACCGTACGCCCCGCAGACCGACCCACAGACCGACGCCCCGCAGCCGACCGACAGATTCGAGTCGATCTCGGCTCCAGTCTGCGTCTCCTCGCCGGACCGGGTGATCCCGCCCGGGGGCGCCGACCGGTGGATCGTGGCAAGAGTCAGCAAGTCGGTCACGGCGAGGCGCTCCCCCTGTGGAATGGGCCCCGGCCCGCGACGAAGCGCTGCGGGGCCACCGTGGACGACCGAGAGGATCCCTCATGACGCAGGTCCCGCCTGACGACGAGCTCATCACCGCCGCTGCCGCCGTGGCCGACGAGGATGCCGACGAGAGCGGCTTCGTGCCGCCCAAGGGCCGCATCGGCGGCACCCTGGCGCTGGGGGTGTCGACCGCGATCGACAACTCCGAGGGCGGCGTCTCCAAGACCTTCTTCCCGCAGATCATGATCGCGTTCCAGCTGGGCAAGACCGAGCTCGGCATCATCAACGCGCTCAGCATGATCGCCCGCTCGCTGTTCGGACCGGTGTGGGCGCTGCTGGCCGACCGCTACGGGCGCAAGCGGGTGCTGTTCTTCGTGACCGGCGTCTGGGGGCTGTGGACCGTCGCCACCGGCTTCGCCACCTCGTGGACGGCGCTGCTCGTGCTCTACTCCATCGCGCTGATCGGCACCGTCGCCTCTGAGCCGATCATCAACGGGCTGCTCGGCTCCCTCTACCGCCGCTCGGAACGCGGCCGGGCCTTCGGGCTCGTCCGGGCGACCGGTGCCCTCATCGGCTTCGTGCTGACCCCGCTGATCGGACAGTTCGGCCGCAACCCGGAGGGGTGGCGCTGGGCGATGATGGTGATGGGCGGCCTGTCGATCCTGTCGGGCGTCCTCATCCTGCTGTTCGTGCACGAGCCCAAGAAGGCGGCCGGGGATCCGGAGCTGACCGAGGAGATGAAGGCCGAAGCCGGGCTGTTCAAGCTCTCCGACGCCGCGAAGCTGTTCAAGATCCCCACCATCGCCCTCATGGCCCCCATGCTGCTGTTCGTCAGCTCGCTGGTGATCTTCGGCTTCATGGGCACCTTCTGGGCGGCCGACCTCGGCTACGGCGTCGTCGCCGCCTCCTACATCGCCACCGTGTTCCAGGTCGGCTCGTTCCTGTCGGCACTGCTCGGCGGCTGGCTCGGCGACGTGTTCTGGAAGCGGTTCGGCCACAAGGGTCGGGTGCTGCTCTTCCAGCTCTACGCCCTGAGCTTCGCGGCCATCACCTTCGTGACGTTCCAGATGGCCCCCGTCTTCGATCCCGACGTGAAGGCCACCGACGGGCAGGCGGTCAGCAACGAGGTCAGCATCGCCTACTACGCGATCGTGTTCCTCATGGGCCTGATCTTCTCGATCGGGTTCTCCGGCTGCGTGCTGCCCATGGTGTCGACGGTGGCCCCCAAGCAGTTGTCTGCCACCGCGTTCGCCGTGCTGTTCTCGCTCGTCCAGGGCGCGATCACCGCAGCGCTCTCCTTCTCGATGGGCATCATCGCCGACCTGGCCGGCAGCCTCCAGCTCGCCCTGCTGTGGTTCGGGTCGGTGCCCTACGTGATCAACGCCGTGTTCTGGTTCGTCTTCTACAAGACCTTCCCGCGCGACGCCGCCCTCCAGCAGGAGCGCACCCGTCTCATCGAGGAGGGTCGCTTCTGAGCCGAGACCCTCGGCCGCGACGACCCGCCGACGCCCCCGCGCCACCCGCGCGGGGGCGTCGGCGTACGTACGACGCAGACTCGAGCCGAGGGCGACTCGAATCTGTGGGCCCCCACACCCCAGCCACCACTCGCCCCACTCACCCGCGACACAGACTCGAGCCGAGCGCGGCTCGAATCTGTGGGGGCGTGCCCGGGGGCCCCGTCCGCGGGGGTGGCAGGCGGGGGCGCGGGACGACTTCGGGCGGACGGGTACGGTCCGTACCCCAGAAGCCCACGGGTGCGTACGGGGTCAGCGGTGGGCGTCGACGGCGCGGGCCGGCTGGGCGGCCGGCGGGACGAGGCGCCGCCAGGCCTGGGCGAGGGCGGTGCGCAGCGGGGTGCGGGCGGGCCGCTCGACCTGGGCACGCTTGG
>JBHAES010000206.1:0-4488 GCA_041855725.1 Actinomycetota bacterium | reverse complement strand
CTGCCCGACCTGGCGGACCGCTGATGCCCGCACCCACCGAGGCGACGACGACCCCCCGCCGCGGCGACACCCGCGTGGTGGTCGCCGACGACCAGCCGCCCGTACGGGAGAGCCTGCGCCTGCTGCTCGACGCCGAGCCGGGCATCACGGTGGTGGCCGAGGCGGCCGACGGCGAGGCTGCGGTGGCCGCCGCCCGGGAGCACCGGCCCGACGTGCTGCTCATGGACATCCGGATGCCGCGCTGCGACGGCCTCGAGGCCACCCGCCGCGTCGTCGCCGACCCGGCCTGCGCCGGCGTACGGGTGTGCGTGCTCACCATGTTCGAGCTCGACGACTACGTGCTCGGCGCGCTGCGCGCAGGGGCGAGCGGCTTCCTGCTCAAGGACGCCGACCCCGACGCCATGGTCGCCGCCGTGCGCGGCGTCGCGGCGGGCGAGCCGGTCGTGGCGCCGGCGGTGCTGCGCCGCCTCATCGACCGCGCCGTCGGGCCCACCGACCGCAGCCGTCTCGCCCCGCTCACCCCGCGGGAGGTCGAGGTGCTCACCCTCGTCGGCCGCGGCCTCACCAACCCCGAGATCCAGCGGGCGCTGGTCATCAGCCCCGGCACCCTCAAGACCCACGTGGCGCACCTGCTCGCCAAGCTCGGCGCCCGCGACCGGGTGCAGCTCGTCATCGCCGCGTACGAGGCCGGGCTCGTCCACCCGTAGCCGGGTGGGCCGGCACCGCTGAGGCGACGCGGCGCGTCGGTTAGGGTGAGCAGGTCGGCCGTACGTCGGAGCAACGAGGCAGGAGACCGCCATGAGCGCGCAGCAGATCATCTGGACCACGATCGACGAGGCGCCGGCGCTGGCGACCTACTCGCTGCTGCCGATCGTGCAGGCGTTCACCCGGGCGGCCCAGGTGACGGTCGAGACCGCCGACATCTCGCTGGCGGGCCGCATCATCGCGCAGTTCCCCGAGCGGATGCGCCCGGGGCAGGAGGTCGCCGACCACCTCACCCGGCTCGGCGAGCTGGCCAAGCGGCCCGAGGCGGTCATCATCAAGCTGCCCAACATCTCGGCGTCGGTGCCCCAGCTCAAGGCGGCGATCGCCGAGCTGCAGGCGAAGGGCTACGACCTGCCCGACTACCCCGAGTCCCCGGCCACCGACGCCGAGCGCGAGGTCGCCGCCCGCTACGCCAAGGTGCTCGGGTCGGCGGTGAACCCGGTGCTGCGCGAGGGCAACTCCGACCGGCGGGCCCCGGCGTCGGTGAAGGCGTACGCGCGCACGCACCCGCACCGGCTGGGGGCGTGGACGCCCGACAACAAGGCCCGCGTGGCCTCGATGAGCGAGGGCGACTTCTACGGCAACGAGCAGTCGGTGGTGGTCGACGCCGACGGCGAGGTGACGATCGAGCACGAGGCCGCCGACGGCACCGTGACCCGGCTGGGCGCGGCCACGGTGACCGCGGGCGAGATCGTCGACGGCACCTTCATGAGCGCCCGGGCGTTGCAGCGCTTCTACGCCGACCAGATCGCCGCGGCCGCCGCCGAGGGCCTGCTGCTCTCGCTCCACCTCAAGGCCACGATGATGAAGGTCTCCGACCCGGTGCTGTTCGGCCACGCGGTGCGCGTCTACTACGCCGACGTGTTCGACGCGTACGCCGACGTGCTCGCCCGGGCGGGCGTCAACCCCAACCTCGGGCTGGGCGACCTCTACGCGAAGATCCAGGGGCTGCCCGAGCAGGCCGAGATCGAGGCGGCGATCCAGCGCGTCTACGAGACCCGTCCGCCGCTGGCGATGGTGAGCTCCGAGAAGGGCATCACCAACCTGCACTACCCCAACGACGTCATCGTCGACGCGTCCATCCCCGTCGTGGTGCGCGACTCGGGCACGATGTGGGGCCCCGACGGCCAGCAGCACCAGACGCTGGCGATGGTGCCCGACCGCTCGTACGGCCGGTTCTACGCCCGCGTGTTCGACGACATGCGCGAGCACGGCGCGCTCGACCCGGCCACGATGGGCGACGTGCCGAACGTGGGGCTCATGGCGCAGAAGGCCGAGGAGTACGGGTCGCACCCCACCACGTTCGTGGCCCCGGCCGACGGCGTGATCCGCGCGAAGGACGCGTCGGGACGGGTGCTCACCGAGCACGCGGTGGCGCAGGGCGACATCTGGCGCCAGTCCCGGGTCAAGGACGTGCCGGTGCGCGACTGGGTGAGGCTCGCCGTCACCCGGGCCCGCATCACGGGCGCGCCCGCGGTGTTCTGGCTCGACGAGCAGCGTCCCCACGACGCCCACCTGATCGAGAAGGTGCGCCGCTACCTCGCCGACCACGACACCGACGGCCTCGACCTGCGCATCATGGCCCCCGTCGACGCGGTGGCGTTCTCGCTGGCCCGGATCCGTGAGGGCAAGGACACGATCTCGGTCACCGGCAACGTGCTGCGCGACTACCTCACCGACCTGTTCCCGATCCTCGAGCTCGGCACGAGCGCCAAGATGCTGTCGATCGTGCCGCTGCTGGCCGGCGGCGGCCTGTTCGAGACCGGTGCGGGCGGCTCGGCCCCCAAGCACGTGCAGCAGTTCGTCGAGGAGGGCTACCTGCGCTGGGACTCCCTCGGCGAGTTCTCGGCCCTCGGCGCGGCGCTGGAGCACCTGGCGCGGACGTTCGACAACCCGAAGGCGCAGGTGCTGGCCGACACCCTCGACCAGGCGATCGCCCGGTTCCTCGACGAGAACCGGTCACCGGCCCGCAAGGTCGGCCAGATCGACAACCGGGGCAGCCACTTCTACCTGGCGCTCTTCTGGGCCCAGGCGCTGGCCGCCCAGACCGTCGACGCCGCCCTGGCCGCCCGGTTCGCCCCGGTCGCCGAGGCGCTGGCCACCAACCAGGCCACGATCGACGCCGAGCTGATCGGCGCCCAGGGCCGGCCCGTCGACATGGGCGGCTACTACCTGCCCGACCGGGCCAGGACCGAGGCGGCGATGCGGCCCTCGGCCACCCTCAACGCGATCATCGACGGGATCTGACCGGGGCGCGTCACTCCTCGTCGCCGACGGGCACGGGGCGGGGCAGCTTGCCGCGGCGGCCCCGGGTGATGACGTGGTTGCGGAACAGCTCGGCGGCGGGCAGCATGCGACGCTCGGTCGACCAGGCCATGCCGATCTCGCGGTCGGCGCCCGGGTCGTCGATCGCGAGGTAGCGCACCCGGCCGCTGGCGGGCTCGCCCGTGGAGTCCCACACGGTGGGCACGACGGCGATGCCGAGCCCGGCGGCCACGTAGCCGCGGATGGTGGGCAGGTCGTCGGCGACCACCGCCACGGTCGGCTCGAACCCGGCGGCGTGGCACAGGATCTCGGTGTGGGTGCGCAGCAGCGAGGCGGGCTTGATCATCACGTACGGCTCGTCGGCGGTCTCGCTGAGCCGGACGCGGACCTGCTGGGCCAGCCGGTGCCGGGCCGGCACGAGCAGCCGCATGGGCTCGGTGGCGATGTGGTGCCACGCGAACCCCTCCCGGTTGGGACGGAACGTCGACAGGTCGAGGTCGACGTCGTCGCGGTGGCCGACGCCCAGCATGTTCTCGTCGCTCTTGGCCTTGATGTCGAAGGTGATGCCGGGGTGCTGGGCGCGGAAGCTGCCGACGAGGTCGGGGATGAGCCAGGTGCCCAGGGACGGCTGGAAGCGCAGCGTGACGACGCCGGTGTCGGGGGAGATGATCTGCTGCACGGCGGCCAGCCCGTCGTCGAGGTGGTGGATCACCGCGTCGACGTGCCCCTTGAACGCGACCCCGGCGTGGGTCATGCGCAGCGTCCGGCCGTGGCGGCGCAGCAGGGGCGCCCCCACCTCCTTCTCGAGGCGGGCGAGGGCCCGCGAGACGGCGGGCTGCGACACCATCTCGATCTCGCTCACCTCGGTGACGGTGTAGCCGTCGGCGACCTGCTGGAACCACCTCAACTCCTGGATGTCCATGACTCATGACTCTAGCGCATCAATCACCTGCTTGATCGGCATTGGACGTATCAGTCATGGCGTCGCAGACTGGAGCCATGAACAGCTCTTGGACCGACGACCTGGCCATCGCCCTCGCGGTCACCACCACCTTCCCGAGCGCCCGCAACGACCTGGCCACCCTCATGGCCGAGCGCCGCGCCGCCACCCAGGCCTGACCCCACGACAGGAGAACCCCGATGCTGAAGAGCTTCCTCACCGACGACCGCACCCTCGCCGCCGCCGCCCTCTGGTCGGCCGCCACCACCCACACCGTCGTGCCGGCCGCCCTCATGCAGACCGTCGCCGACGCCTACCGCGACCGCTGACCCGACCGGCCAGACCGGCCTACGCCAGCACCCGACCGCCCGGCACCCACGTGCCGGGCCGTCGTCGGTCGTACGGGTCTCAGGCCCTGAAGAAGGTGTCCCACGGCACGTCGACCTGCTGGTCGAGGCCGACGACCTCGTAGAGGTGGCGCATGAGCGGGAACCGGTCGGGCGCGACGACGCCGCGCT
>JBHAES010000205.1:0-3574 GCA_041855725.1 Actinomycetota bacterium | reverse complement strand
GGGTGCGCCTCGCAGTCGCTCCCACCGCATCGACAGCGGCGCCGTGGCGGTGCACGGCCGCCCCGTCGGGCGACGGCGGGGTCCGGGCCAGCGTCGCCCCCGGGCGGGCGTGCAGCGCGTCGCTCACCCACGGCGTAGGTCCGGACCTGCCGCGACACCGCTGGGGCGCCGGCGGGATAGAGGAGAATGGTTGCCATGGCCTCGCCCCGCGCACCGATCCTGCCGCACGTGGAGCTCCAGGGGCTCGTGCCCGGCAGGCTGACGGTGGGTGCCGAGCTCGACGGCGTCAGCGTCACCGGCGACGTCTCCGGGTTGCTCGCCCCCGACGTACGCGCCCTCGAGTGCGAGCTCGTCGACGTGGTCGCCGACGACGCCCGCCTGCGTGGCGGCAGCTGGGCCGACGCCCGCTGGGTGCGGGTGCGGGCGACCAGTCTCGACGCCGCCCGTACGGTGCTGCGCGACGTCGTCTGGGACGGCTGCCGCATCGGGGCCCTCACCCTCGCCGGCGGCACGGTCACGCGGGTGCACGTGCGCGGCTGCAAGCTCGACTACGTCAACCTGCGGCAGGCGTCGGTCACCGACCTCACGGTTGAGGACTGCACCATCGGCGAGCTCGACCTGGGCGAGGCCCGCCTCACGCGGGTGCGCCTCGTCGGCTGCCGCGTCGAGTCGCTACGGCTGAGCGGGTCCCGCTCCGAGCACGTCGACGTCTCCGGCGCCGGCAGCACGTTCCGCGTCGAAGGGCTCGACGGGCTGCGGGGCGTCACCTGCTCGTACGAGCAGGCCCTCCACCTCGCCCCCGCCCTCGTCGCTGACCTCGGCGGACACGTCGCCACGTGACAGCGTGCGCGCCTCGTACGATCCTGCCTGGCCGCTGCCGCGCATGCGGCGCACCCTCGTACGGAGCCTGCGCGAGCGATCGCCGCTGCGTCGCCGACGTGTCACCGCTTGCGCGACGTGAGACCAGGCACCGAGACCTGTCGTCGGTGGCCCGACCACCTGGCCAGGACTGGTCGTGGGGTGGTGGTCGACCCCATGGAGTCGCTGGAGCCCGTCGAGGGCGGCGTCAACGGTGGACGAAGGCCTGAGCGGGACGGCGCTGTGGCCGGGAGCGTGGCGCCGCGATCGTCGCCTCTTCTGCTGTCACCGGTGGGCGCAGGGTCGGCGCCGTCGGGGGCCGTGGCCGCCCGCGCCGACGCAGCTGTTGGCACGGATGTCCCGTGCGATCGGTGGGCAGCCGACGCTCGGTCGGCACCACGTGGGGTTACGCTGCCCTGAGATCGAGCGTCGCGAGGATGGCCGATCCGTGACGGGCACGTCACCTCCTAGGAAGGGCCACAGATGAGCACGCCTGGCCACACCCGCTCCATCACGGCCAAGACCTCCCCGAGCTCATGGGACCAGGCCCGGGTCGTGCTGAGCTCTTTCGTCGGGGCTCTGCTCGGGGTGTTGCTGGCGCGACAGGACCTGTCTGCTGGCCAGTATGTCGACCGGCCCGCTCTGATCCTCACCTTCCTCCTGGCGGTCGTGGCGGCAGCCGTCTCCTGGGCCAGTGCACCAGCATTGATCGCTGTCGGTGCGGGGGCTGTCGGTTCAGCCATCGGGTGGGAGCTGCTGATTCCCCTCGGCGACCCGGGGCGACCGCTCGTCGGTGCCTCGTTCTCCCATTTCGGGATCATCGCAGGATCCGCCTATCTGACCGCTGGTCTGGTGATCGTGACCCGACACCACGAGAGGAGAGATCTCACCGAGTCGTCGACGCCGAAGCTCTTGCCTTCCCACCGGGTTGCCTCAGCGGTGTGGGGCCTGCTCGCTGGAGTGGTCGCAGCCTGGGTAGGACTCGTGGAGCTCGGCGAGACCTACCCCCTGGACCATGTCGGCGGCGTGGTGCTTCACGCTGCGCTCCTCGTGGCTGCGGTGGGGACACTCCTCGGCGTGGCGGTCGGAGCCAGTCGGGTCGGCGGTGGTGTCATGGCAGCAACCCTCGTGCTGGTGGTGCGATGGGCAGCTCATGCCTCCACGGATGTTCCCGGCCAGATCATCTGGCCGGCTCTGGCCTGCGCAGCGGTGATCGTCAGCGCCGTCGCGTCGCTGCGTTCCGAGGACGCCTACGCTGCACCCACCACCACTCTTGTCTTGAAGGCCGAGGAGTGAGTCAGGTCAGGAGCGTGCCGTCTCACTGCCTGGCCGGGTGACCGACGGCGCGCCGCACAAGCAGGCAGGCAGTGACGCGTGCCTCGTACGGAAGTGCGCGGGACGGTCGCTGCTCCGCGCCGACGTGCCACCGCGTGCGCGACGTGAGTCGATGCAGCGAGACGCTTGGGCGCTGACCCGGCTCGGAAACCTGGCCAGGCGTGGCTGGTCATGATGCGGCGCCCGGCCCCTTGACGAGCCCAAGTCCGGCGCCCTGCCGAGGGCGGGGCGGCGGTGGGGCATGGCCGACTGGTCGCGCGGGGCAGCGACGGCGCTGCGCCGGCCACGTCGCGGAGGCCCCCGGTCGCCGGTCCTTCTGCTTGTCATCAGGCGGTGACCCACGGGTTCGCCGCCGGCTGGAGGCTGCTCCCCCTCGTGCCCGGGCGTGGCCGACGTGCTCGAGGCCCGCGACCCTGCCCGCGTCGAGGCTGATGCAGTCCCCGGTCCCTGAGGCTCCAGCGAGTTGCTGGGCAGGGGCCTGCTGCAGGTTCCTGTGGACGCCACGGTGGATGAATCGTAAGAAGAATGTGGATGTCGTGTGAAGACCGAGGTCCTGGTTGGGGACAGCTGAATTACCTTCTGGTAGTTCGTCGCGACCTCTTGCGTTGTCGTCCGGGATGGGGATAGGAATGTCTCACGCAAACCCGCAAGGGGGAGCGGGGCGCAGCCGACGCAGACGCCTGCACGTTCCGGTCTTCCGGAACGCAGGTCCCGGTGGTGGGGCCTGAGGTCGTCGGGCGGGGGGCCGCGCCGGTCCTGGCGAACCACCGCGCTGACCACCAGAAGGGCCCGTGCGAACGACTCATACTCGCTCGCCGGGCCCTTCGCCTCGCCCGGCAGGGGGTCGACGCCGGCACCACCGAGCGGGGTTGCCGACCGACATCGCGATGGCGATCCCAGCGCATGTCGTCCGGGTCCTCAGCGTCCTCGCTCCCACACCTGGCTACGTCCTCGCCCGGTCGGCCAGGCTGGGGCGAGATCCGGAGATCTCACGGGCGGGGCTGCGCCGCCTGCGAGGCGTGGTGGGAGCCGCCGGTCGGACGACGATCTGCACGAGGGCTCCGCCGAGACACGTGGGCAAAGGTCTCGACGCCGGGTACCACCCGCTCAGTCTGTGGACGAGTGTGCTCCCTGACACCTGGATGGGTTGAATGAGGGCATGACGACGCCTGGTCAGCAGCCCCCGCCCGACCGTCCTCGACCCGACGACACCGGGCAGGACGCGCCGCCCGAGCCCACCCAGGTGCTGCCGGCCAACCCCGTCCAGCCGGCGGAGCCCGCGTACGCGCCCCCGCCGGAGTACCACCCCCACCAGCCGCAGCGGGCCCTGCCGGAGGTGTTGTCGAGCGGGGCCTCACCGGTGCCACCCCCGACCCTCCCG
>JBHAES010000204.1:0-6444 GCA_041855725.1 Actinomycetota bacterium | reverse complement strand
GTCGGCGTGGTGCTGACGATCGCGGTCGTCGCCGTGGTCGGCCGCTACGTGCTCGGGCTGCCGTGGTCGGTCGCCGTGCTCATCGGCGCGATCCTCGCCCCCACCGACTCGGCCGCCGTCTTCTCCGTGCTGCGACGGGTGCCGCTGCCGGCCCGGGTCCGTTCCACCCTCGAGGGCGAGTCCGGTCTCAACGACGCCCCCACCGTGCTGCTCACCGTCGCGATGACCCAGATCGCGATGGGCTCCCACACCGGCGGCTACCTGGCGCTGGGCCTCGAGATCGCCGGCGAGTTGTTCGGCGGCATCGTGCTCGGCCTCGGGCTGGGCTGGCTCGGGGTGCGGCTGCTGCGCCAGCTCGCCCTGCCCGCCTCCGGCCTCTACCCGTTGGCGTCGCTCGGGTGGGCCGTCCTCTCGTACGGGGCCGCGGTCGCCGTGCACATGTCCGGGTTCGCGGCGGTGTACGTGTGCTCGGTGACGCTGAGCCACGGCAAGCTGCCCCACCGCCACGCCACCCGGTCGTTCGCCGAGGGGGTCGGCTGGATCGCCCAGATCGGCCTGTTCGTGATGCTGGGCCTCCTCGCCCGCCCCGCCCGGATCGGGTGGCCCCAGGTGGTCGTCGCGGTGGTCCTGGGTCTCGCCCTCACCTTCGTGGCCCGACCTGCTGCCGTGGCGCTGTGCCTCACCCCGTTCAAGGTCCCCGTACGCGAGCAGCTGTTCGTGTCGTGGGCCGGTCTGCGCGGCGCCGTACCGATCATTCTCGCCACCATCCCCATGGAGGCCGGCATGCCCGGCGCCGACCAGGTCTTCGACCTCACCCTGGTCGCCGTGGTGGTGCTCACCCTGCTCAACGCCCCCTCGCTGCCGTGGGTCGCCGGACGCCTCGGCCTGGCCGGCTCCACGACCGAGGTCGACATCGAGGTCGCTCCGCTCGACCGGGTCGAGGCCGACATGCTGCAGATCCGGGTGCCGGACGGGTCACGGCTCCACGGCGTCCGGGTGAGCGAGCTGCGGCTGCCCGCCAACACCACGGTCGCCCTCGTGATCCGCGACGAGCAGACCTACACCCCCCACGGCCGCGACCTGATCCGCACCGGCGACGAGCTGCTCATCGTCACCCCCTCGGTGCTGCGCCCCCGCGTGGAGGAGCGGCTGCGCGCCGTCGGACGCAGCGGTCGCCTGGCCGGGTGGACCGACGACACCGACGGCCGCTGACGACTCCTCACCCCGAGTGCGACCTACCGTGGCGCCCATGGTGCCGAGCCTTTGCGCGGTTGGAGCGCTTGGCGGCCATCCGGAAGGTCGGTTCGACCGCCGCGGTGGCGTGGCGGTGGGCTCAGTCCTGGCTGCGCCTCCACAGCTGGTAGCGAGCCTGGAGCCCCAGCCACGTGGAGGCCGGCGACCCGAGTGCAGCGGCGACCTGCGTGGCCGACTCCGCGGTGAGCTCCCTCCTGGCGTCGACGAGCTCGGAGACGAGCTGTACCGGACAGCCGATGATCTCAGCGAAGTCGGCCTGGCTCCAGCCGCGGGCCTCCAGCTCGTCGGCGAGGTACTCGCCCGGAGGGAACGCCTCGGCCGGCACGCGATCGGTCATGATGTCCGTCCTCCGTCCTTCTCCCGTGGTGGTCGTCGACCGAATCACGGCACGGGCACCACGCGCCAAGGTCACCTGGGCGTCGGCGTGGGGGTGGCTGAGGAGGGGGCCTGGGAGGGCAGGCAGACGGTGCCACCCGGTACCGGGACGGCGGTCTGGTAGCCCTCGGCGGGCATGAACCCGTCGACCTTCTGGCCGAGCAGCACGTCGACGGTGTGGTCGGCGCGGCCGTCGGCGCGCAGGGTGACGCCGGCGAAGTTGGAGGCGACGAGCACCACCTCGGGCGAGGTGAGCTCGGCGCCCACCACCACCACGTTGCCGACCTGCTCCTCGGTGTTGCCGACCGACGACACCTTGTAGCCGCGCTCCCGCAGCGTCTTGGCGACGTCGCCGGCGAACCCGCGTACGGTGCCGCCGTTGAGCACCCGTACGGTGACCTGGCTCGGCACCACCACGGTGGCCTCCTGGGTGATGCAGGTGGTGGGCGCCTTCGGGTCGCCGGTGGTCATGAGGGCGTGGTAGCCCCACCAGGCGCCGTAGCCGAGCACGGCCAGCAGCAGCAGCAGGGTGAGGGGGGTGCGCACGTGGCGCCACACGTCGCGTACCGTCATCAGCGTCCCTCCTCGTCGCAGCGGCCCCCGCCGGTGCGAAGCCCCCCGTGAGGCGAACCCTACCCGCTCCTGGCTAGGGAAGGTCCAGCACGCGGGCGTGCACCGTCTGGCGCTGCTGCAGCGCCGCCCGCAGCGCCCGGTGCAGCCCGTCCTCCAGGTAGTACTCGCCGCGCCAGTGCACCACGTGGGCGAACAGGTCGCCGTAGAAGGTGGAGTCCTCCTCCAGCAGGGCCTCGAGGTCGAGCATGCGCTTGGTCGTGACCAGCTGGTCGAGCCGCACCTGGTGCGGGGCGATGGCGGCCCACTGCTTCTGCACGTACCCGTGGTCGGGGTACGGGCGTCCCTCGCCGACTCGTTTGAAGATCACGGCCCGATCCTACCCCGCCGGGCGTCGCGGCCCGCCGACCGCAGGACGGGCCGTACGGGCGGTGGCTGTGGGAGGCTGTCGGTCATGACGAACGAGGCGGTCGACCGGATCAAGCAGGGCTACGAGTTCGACGAGCCGGCCATCGGGCTGGGCGTCCTGATGGCCGACGGGGAGCCGCGTCCCGACGTGCCGATCGGGCTGCCGCTGTCGATGCTCAACCGGCACGGCCTGATCGCGGGCGCCACCGGCACGGGCAAGACGAAGACGCTCCAGCTGCTCGCCGAGCAGATCTCGGCGGCCGGGGTGCCGGTGTTCGCCGCCGACATCAAGGGCGACCTGTCGGGCCTGGCCGCGCCGGGGCAGCCCAGCGAGAAGCTGCTGGCGCGGACGCAGAAGATCGGCCAGGACTGGCAGCCGCAGGCGTCGTTCACCGACTTCTACGCCATCGGCGGGCAGGGGGCGGGCGTCCCGGTGCGCACGACGGTGTCGAGCTTCGGGCCGCGGCTGCTGGCGAAGGTGCTGGGGCTGACCGACGTGCAGGAGTCGTCGCTGGCGCTGGTGTTCCACTACGCCGACATCAACCAGCTCCCGCTGCTCGACCTGGCCGACCTCAACGAGCTGCTGCGCTACCTCTCCTCCGCCGAGGGGAAGGAGGAGCTGAAGGGCATCGGCGGGCTGTCGTCGGCCACGGCGGGGGTGCTGCTGCGCGAGCTCGTCGCGTTCAGCGCCCAGGGCGCCGACGCGTTCTTCGGCGAGCCGGAGTTCAACACCAACGACCTGCTCTACACCAACGCCGAGGGCCAGGGCCTGATCTCGCTGCTGGAGCTGCCCAACCTGCAGGACCGGCCCATGGTGTTCTCCACCTTCCTCATGTGGCTGCTGGCCGACCTGTTCAGCGACCTGCCCGAGGTCGGCGACGTCGACAAGCCGCGGCTCGTGTTCTTCTTCGACGAGGCGCACCTGCTGTTCGACGGGGCCAGCAAGGAGTTCCTCGCCGACATCGAGCAGACCGTACGGCTGATCCGCTCGAAGGGGGTCGGCATCTTCTTCGTGACCCAGCAGCCCACCGACATCCCCGACTCGGTGCTGGCGCAGATCGGGTCGCGGGTGCAGCACCAGCTGCGGGCCCACACCCCCAACGACGCCAAGGCGCTCAAGCAGACGGTCAACACCTACCCGAAGACCTCGTACGACCTGGGCGAGGTGCTGCAGAGCCTCGGCATCGGCGAGGCCGTCGTCACCGTGATGAACCCGGACGGCGCCCCCACCCCCGTGGCCTGGACCCGGATGCGCGCCCCCCAGTCGCTCATGGCGGCGCTGCCGCCCGACGACCTGGCGCGGCGGGTGCAGGCGTCGCCGCAGCTGCCGAAGTACGGGCAGGCGATCGACCGCGACTCCGCCCGCGAGATCCTCGCCCGCCGCCTCGAGGCGGGCGCGAAGGCGGCGGAGGAGGAGAAGGCCGCCCAGGAGCAGGCGGCCGCCGAGGCGAAGCAGCGCGCCGCCGACGAGAAGGAGGCCGCCCGCGAGCAGGCCCGCGCCGAGAAGGCCGCGGCCGCCGCCGAGGCGAGGGCGGCCCGCGAGGCCGAGCGGCAACGGGCCCGCGAGGAGAAGGCGGCCGAGGCGCAGCGGCAGCGCATGCAGGCCGCCGCCGTGCGCACCGGCACCACCATCGTCAGCCAGGTGGGTCGCGAGATCGTACGCTCGCTGTTCGGCACCGCCCGGCGCCGGTGAGCCGCCGCCGGGGCGCATGATCCTCATCGACCCGCCGCGGTGGCCCGCCCACGGCACCCTGTTCTCGCACCTGGTCTCGGACACGTCCCTCGACGAGCTGCACGCGCTCGCGGCCGCCGCCGGCGTCGACCCGCGCGCGTTCGACCACGACCACTACGACGTGCGCGCCGAGCGGTACGACGCCTGCGTGGCCGCGGGCGCGGTGCCGGTGCCCGCCGCCGAGCTGGTGCGGCGGCTCGTCGCGTCGGGCCTGCGGGTCCGGGCTCCGTACCGCGCCCCCACCCGCGAGCAGGTGCTGCCGGGGCTGGTCGCGGGCTGGTCGGCGCTCCTGCCCGACCACGACGACCTCGGCCGCGCCCTTCTCACGCGCTGGCTCGAGTCGCACCGCCGCTACCACGACGCCCGCCACCTCGCCCACGTCCTCGCCGTCCTCGACGCCGTGGCGCCCGCCGCCCCGGGCGACGGCCGGGTCGTCCGGCTCGCTGCGTGGTTCCACGACGCCGTGCACGACGGCGACCCGGCCGACGAGGAGCGTTCGGCGCGGCTAGCCGAGACGCTGCTGGCGGGGGTGGCGCCGGCGGGGGAGGTGGCCGAGGTCGCCCGGCTGGTGCGCCTCACCGCCACCCACGACCCGGCGCCCGGCGACGCGGCCGGGGCGGCCCTGTGCGACGCCGACCTGGCGATCCTGGCGGCGCCGGCGGCCCGCTACGACGTCTACGTACGCGACGTGCGCGCCGAGTACGCCCACCTCGACCCCGCCGCCTGGGCCGCGGGCCGCACCCGGGTGCTCGACGGCCTGCTCGCCCTCCCGCGGCTGTTCACGACCGGGTACGGCGCCGAGCACTGGGAGCGGGCGGCCCGCCGCAACCTGCGCCGCGAGCGGGCCCGCTGGGCCTGACGCCGTCAGCCCTCGCAGGCGATGCCGTCGCCGTCGATGTCGAGCGAGGAGTTGGCCGCGTACGTACGGCTGTCGACGGCGAACCCGACGACCGCGACCTGGTTGCCGTTGACGAGGTCGACCGCGCCGGTGCGGGCCACGCCGTGGGGATAGACCGCGTTGAGGGCCGAGCAGCTGCGGAACACGAGCACCTGCGGCTGGGGGGTGGCGGGGCGGGAGCCGACCGTGCTCGTGGGCAGGGACGCTGGGTCGGTGCTCTCCGGCTCGGAGCGCACCGGGGTGGGTGTGGGCGACGCGGTGGCGCTCGACGAGGCGGGTGGGCGCAGGATGTCGGGGGTCGAGGTGGCCAGTCCTGTCTCCAGCGCCGGCTGGGAGAGCCCGGCGATGGCGAGGCCGGGCATCGCCAGGCAGATCGAGCCGAGCAGGGTGATCTCGCAGCGGCGGCGGTCGTTGCCCAGCAGGTCGACCATGGCGGCGCCGAACGGCACGAGGGCGGCGACCACGAGGGCCGGGCCGAGCGAGCGGGTCACCGACAGGACGATCCCCCCGGCGAGCACCGACAGCACCGCCAGCCACACCCACCGCGGGGGCGCGCCGAGGCTGCGCGGCGGCACGGAGCCGACGGCACCCGGCATGGTCTCCCCCCGTTCCCCACGGTCTCCTGGGTGGAACTACGTCTCAGTATGCGGCACCCTCGCGGCCCGACCAAGCGCCCGGCAGACCCTCGCTTCCCTGGGCGGGTCCCGGCCCCTGCCGGGGCCGTGTCGGCGGCAGCCGGTAGGTTGTCGGTGACCGTACGAGGCAAGGGGGCACGAGTCATGGGTGACAAGGGCAGACCGCGGCGCGAGGGGTCGTACGACGACCCGTCGGACGGCGGGCCGAGGACGGACCGTCCGGGTCTCGACGCCGCCGCGCTGCAGCGGCTGGCGCGCCGGTGCCGGCTGGCGGTGCTGCGCACGGTGGCGGGCAGCGGCGCCGGTCACGTGGGCGGGCCGCTGTCGATGCTCGACATCCTGGTCACCCTCTACTTCAACCACCTCGACGTGCGGCCCGAGCAGCCGGACTGGCCCGACCGTGACCGGTTCGTGCTGTCGAAGGGGCACGCGGCGGTGGGCTGCTACGCGGTCCTGGCCGAGCGGGGCTTCTTCCCGTTCGCCGAGCTGGCCACCCTCGACCAGGGCGACTCGCGGCTTCAGGGCCACCCCGACATGACCAAGACCCCCGGCGTCGACGCGTCCACGGGCTC
>JBHAES010000203.1:0-2742 GCA_041855725.1 Actinomycetota bacterium | reverse complement strand
GCGGCGCGCCTCGTCCGCGAGCCGTTCCGCGATGATCGCCGCCATCTCCTTGAACGCCCGGTACTGCAGCAGCCGGGCGAACAGCAGGTCGCGGGCCTCGAGCACGGCGAGGTCCTCGGGATCCTCGACCTCGCCCTGCGGCAGCAGCCGGGCGGCCTTCAGGTCGAGCAGGGTGGCCGCGACGACGACGAACGAGCTCGTCTCGTCGAGATCCCACTCGGGGCCCATCGCCCGCAGGTGCGCGATGAACTCGTCGGTGACCTTGCTGAGGGCCACCTCGGTCACGTCGAGCCGGTGCCGGCCGATCAACTGCAACAGCAGGTCGAAGGGGCCCTCGAAGTTGGTCAGCCGGACGGTGAAGGGCGCGCTCGTCACGACTCGACGAGCCGTTGGACGACGTCGGCCTCGCCGCCGCGGGCCCGCACCTGCGCCTGTGCGGAGGCCAGCGCGGCCCGCACGATGCGACCCCGGTCGACGGCGATCCCGTGGACGGCGCGCAACTCCAGCCGGAGCTGTTCGAGGGCAAGCAGCTCCGCCGAGCTCACGTACACGGTGATCTTCTCGTCGTGGCGGACGCGCCCGGTGGGCGTCACGGCGCCGGGCTCCTCGGGCACCGCACCGGGTGCCGGACGCCGCCCGGGCGGCGCACCCCGGTCGGGGGCGCGGGCGGCGTCCGCCTCGCGGGCGAGGTCGGCCGCGGTCGGGCGGAACAGCTCGGAGGCGCCGGGCAGGCCTACGCGTCGGGGCATCGCAGGAGCACCTCCCGGGCCAGGGTGCGGTAGGCCTCGGCACCGGGGCTGGCCGGGGCGTAGGAGGTGATCGGCTCGCCCGCCACCGTGGTCTCGGGGAACTTGACGGTGCGCTTGATGACCGTGTGGAAGACCTTGTCACCGAACGCCTCCACGACCCGCTCGAGCACCTCGCGGCTGTGCAGCGTGCGGCCGTCGTACATGGTGCCGACGATGCCGAGGATGGCCAGCTCGGGGTTGAGCCGGTCGGTGACCTTCTGGATGGTGTCGGTGAGCAGCGCCACACCGCGCAGCGCGAAGAACTCGCACTCCAGCGGGATGATGACGTGGTCCGCCGAGGTGAGCGCGTTGACCGTGAGCAGGCCGAGCGACGGCGCGCAGTCGATGAGGATCACGTCGTAGGAGCGGCGCAGCGGCTGCAGCACCCGGCGCAGCGTCTGCTCGCGCGCCACCTCGGAGACCAGTTGCACCTCGGCGGCCGACAGATCGATGTTGGCCGGCAGCAGCTCCAGGCCGTCGATGCCGGTGTCGAGGATGACGTCGCCCGGGTCCAGGTCGCGGCCGAGCAGCAGGTTGTAGATCGACGAGTCCAACGTGTGCGGGTTGACGCCGAGCCCGACGGACGCCGACCCCTGCGGGTCGAAGTCGACGACGAGCACCCGCCGGCCGGTCTCCGCGAGCGCAGCACCCAGGTTGATCGTCGTGGTGGTCTTGCCGACGCCGCCCTTCTGGTTGGTCATCGCGATGACCACCGCCCGCTTCGGCCCGGCGTGCGGCGCGCGGGGCTCGGGCAGGTCGGGCCACGGGCGTCCGGTGGGGCCGAGATCGTCGGCGGCGACGTCCGCGGTGGCGTCTTCGAAGAGTGCGGGATTGCTGGTCACGGGAGTCCTTCCGGGTACTCGGCTCTCAGCCAGCCTAGGACCCCAAAAGGCGACAAAGTGACATCTGGGCGCGTGTCTCCCCGGTTGCGCCGGGCGTCGCCACCGGGGAGGCTGGGGTGCATGTCCGTCACCGTGCAGATCACGTTCGACGCCCGCGACCCGGCCGCCCTGGGCGCGTTCTGGGCCGAGGCGCTCGGCTACGTCGCCGATGCCCCGCCCCCGGGCTTCGCCACCTGGGACGAGGCCCTCGACAGCTTCGGCGTCCCGACGTCGGAGCGCAACGACGCCTTCGCCGTGCACGACCCGGACGGCACCGGGCCCCGGCTGTTCTTCCAGCGCGTGCCGGAGCCGAAGGAGACGAAGAACCGGGTGCACCTCGACCTGCGCTCCGCCGAGGGGCTGCGCGGCGAGGCGCGGATGACCCGGCTGGAGGAGCGCTGCGCCGAGTTGGTCGCCGCCGGCGCCACCCGGCTGCGCCGCCACGACCCCGATGGCTGGCGTTCGGCCGGCTTCATCGTCATGGCCGACCCGGAGGGCAACGAGTTCTGCCTCGATTGAGCCGCCTCGCCCCCCGCGACGGCAACGGCGTCAGCGGGCGCGCGGGTGCGCGGCGGTGAACACCTCCCGCAGGTGCTCGGCGGTGACGAGGGTGTAGATCTGCGTCGTCGTCACCGAGGCGTGCCCGAGCAGTTCCTGCACGACCCGCACGTCGGCGCCGCCGTCGAGCAGGTGCGTCGCGAACGAGTGCCGCAGCGTGTGCGGGCCCACGTCGGCGGCGATGCCCGCGGCGGCGGCGTGCTCGCGCACGATCGCGAACGCCGACTGCCGGCTCAGCCGGTCGCCGCGCGCGTTGAGCAGCAGCGCGGGCCCCGGACGCCGCGCCCGGGCGAGGTACGTCGGGCGACCCCGGACGAGCCACGCCCCGATCGCATCGCGGGCATACGACCCCAGCGGCACGATCCGCTCCTTGCGGCCCTTGCCGAACAGCCGCAGGCAGCCCGCCTGCGGGTCGAGGTCGTCGACGACGAGGGAGACGGCCTCGGAGATGCGCGCCCCGGTCGCGTAGAGCACCTCGAGCAGGGCGCGGTCGCGCAGCGCCTCGGGGGTGTCCT
>JBHAES010000202.1:0-6240 GCA_041855725.1 Actinomycetota bacterium | reverse complement strand
GCCATGCAGCCGAGCCGGCCCGGGGCGTACGGCTGAGGTGCGACGCGCCGAACGCGCCGCCGCCGGGCCAGCAGCAGGCCCGGGCCGAACGAGACGCCCGGTCCAGGGCGAGGCACCGGTCGAACGCGGTCTGCAGGTAGCCGCGGACAGGTTTCCCTTCCCCGAGGCCGACGAGCACGACGACGACCACCACGGTCCCCCAGCGGGGCCCGACGAGGGCTGCGGTCCTGATCGCCGCGGCCAGCAGCCCGGCGAAGGCGGCCCACCGCAGCGGCGACGTGGTGCCCGGTCCGGCCGGGCCGACCTGAGGGCCAACGCCACGAGCGGGAGGCACGCCACGTACGCCACCGCCACCGGGCACTCGTAGAGGCTCCACCCCAGCGCGGCGACCAGCGGGAACGCGAGGCCGCTGACGACACCGACCACGGGCAGCGCCCCGAGCCCCGCACGACCGACCGCACGGGCGCCAGGCCCCAGGCGTCGAGACCGGGGCACCGCCCAGATCCCCCCGCCACCGCCACCGAGGCCGCCCAGACGAGCAGCGGCACCGCCGCCGCCCTCGTCGTCCCGCCCAGGTCACGGGCCCCGTCCACCAGCGTCGACCGGCTCACCGTGAGCATGGCACCGCCGCGCGCCACGGCACCACCGTGACGGAAGTCACCGGCACACCACCGCCGAGCGCGAGGGCGCGCTGGTCGGACGCACCCGGTGGGGCACCGCGGCGCGGCGGGTCACCGGACCCGCCGCGCCCCGTGGTCAGCTGCAGCCGCTGGTGGAGCCGCACCCCTCGCACACGTAGCACGACCCGGCCGGGCGCATCTTGGTGCCGCAGGTGAGGCACAGCGGGGCGTCGACCGCGTGGCCGGTGGTGGCCTCGAACAGCTCGGCGGTGGTGTGCGCCTCGATGAGCGACGGCTGGTAGTCGCCGGCGGAGTCGATGCGCAGGTTGTCGCCCTCGTCGTTCTTGAGGGTCTCGGACTCGAGCAGCTGCGCCTCGTCCTCCTCCGACAGGTACGAGCCGGTCGCCACGTACCGGGCCCGCTCGGCTGCGGTGTAGATGCCGAGCTCGGAGCGGTCCTCGTACGAGAGGTGGTCGAGGGCGAGCCGGCGGAAGATGTAGTCCATGATCGACTGTGCCATGCGCACGTCGGCGTCGTCGGTCATGCCGGCCGGCTCGAACTTGAGGTTCGTCAGCTTCTGCACGAACGTCTCGAGCGGCACCCCGTACTGCAGCGCGATCGAGATCGCGATCGAGAAGGCGTCCATCACGCCGGCGAGGGTGGAGCCCTGCTTGCCGAGCTTGAGGAACACCTCGCCGAGGCGGCCGTCGTCGTAGGCGTTGGCGGTCACGTAGCCCTCGGCCCCACCGACCGAGAACGACGTGGTGCGGCCCACGCGCGACTTGGGCAGCCGCTGGCGCCGCGGCCGGTACTCGATGCGGACCTCCGGGGCCGGCGCCGGGGCCGCGACCGTCTTCGTCCCCTCCTTCTTCGTGCCGGTCGACAGCGGCTGGCCGACCTTGCAGTTGTCGCGGTACACGGCCAGCGCCTTGAGGCCGAGCCTCCAGCCCTGCAGGTAGACGTCGGCGATGTCGTCGACGGTGGCCGACTCGGGCAGGTTGACCGTCTTCGAGATCGCGCCCGACAGGTACGGCTGCACCGCGGCCATCATGCGCACGTGGCCCATCGGCTTGATGGCCCGCTCCCCCATGGCGCAGTCGAACACGGCGTAGTCGGACTCCTTGAGGCCCGGCGCGCCGATCACGTGGCCGTGCTCGGCGATGTAGGCCACGACCGCCTCGATGGTCTCGCCCGGGTAGCCGAGGTTCTTCAGCGCCCGCGACACGGTGGTGTTGACGATCTGCATGGAGCCGCCGCCGACGAGCTTCTTGAACTTCACCAGCGAGAAGTCGGGCTCGATGCCGGTGGTGTCGCAGTCCATCATGAAGCCGATCGTGCCGGTGGGCGCCAGCAGCGACGCCTGCGCGTTGCGGAACCCGTGGCGCTTGCCCAGCGCCACCACGTCGTTCCACTCACGCGTGGCGACCTTGTGGATGCCCTCGTCGAGACCGTTCGTGGTGGTGCGCAGCTCGTCGTTGGCGGCCTGGTGCTTGCGCATCACCTTCTGGTGGGCGTCGGCGTTGCGGGCGTAGCCGGCGTACGGGCCGACGACGCCGGCGAGCTCGGCCGAGCGGCGGTAGGCGGCGGCGGTCATGACCGACGTGATCGCGGCAGCGAGGGCACGGCCGCCGTCGGAGTCGTAGCCGAGGCCCAGCGCCATGAGCAGCGCGCCCAGGTTGGCGTAGCCGATGCCGAGCTGGCGGAAGTCCTTGGTGGTGCGCGTGATCGCCTCGGTCGGGAAGTCGGCGAACGTGATCGAGATGTCCATGGCGGTGATCACGAGCTCGACGGCCTTGACGAAGGTCTCGGTGTCGAACGTGTCGTCGTCGCGCAGGAACTTCATGAGGTTGAGCGAGGCGAGGTTGCACGACGAGTTGTCCAGGCTCATGTACTCCGAGCACGGGTTCGACGCGGTGATCCGGCCCGTCTCGGGGTTGGTGTGCCAGGCGTTGATCGTGTCGTCGTACTGGATGCCCGGGTCGGCGCACTCCCACGCCGCGGTGGCGATCTTGCGGAACAGGGCGGCGGCGTCGACCTGCTCGACGACCCGGCCGTCGGTGCGGGCGACGAGGTCGAACATGCCGTTCTCCTCGACGGCCCGCATGAACTGGTCGGACACGCGCACCGAGTTGTTGGCGTTCTGGTACTGGACGCTGGTGATGTCCTTGCCGCCCAGGTCCATGTCGAACCCGGCGTCGCGCAGGGCGCGGATCTTGTCCTCCTCGCGAGCCTTCGTCTCGACAAACTCCTCGATGTCGGGGTGGTCGACGTCGAGCACCACCATCTTCGCGGCCCGCCGGGTGGCCCCGCCCGACTTGATGGTGCCGGCGGAGGCGTCGGCGCCGCGCATGAACGACACGGGGCCCGAGGCGGTGCCGCCGCTCGACAGCAGCTCCTTGCTGGAACGGATCCGCGACAGGTTGAGACCGGCCCCCGAGCCGCCCTTGAAGATGAAGCCCTCCTCGCGGTACCAGTTCAGGATCGAGTCCATGGAGTCGTCGACCGACAGGATGAAGCAGGCGCTGACCTGCTGCGGGGCCGCCGTGCCGACGTTGAACCACACCGGCGAGTTGAAGCTGAACACCTGGTGGAGCAGCATCCAGCACAGCTCGTGCTCGAACACCTCGGCGTCGGCGGGGGTGGCGAAGTAGCCGGCCGCCTCGCCCGCCCTGCGGTAGGTGCCCACGACCCGGTCGATGAGGGTGCGCAGCGACGCCTCGCGGGCGGGGGTGCCGAGCGCGCCGCGGAAGTACTTGCTGGTCACGATCGTCGACGCGTTGACGCTCCAGAAGTCGGGGAACTCCACGCCGCGCTGCTCGAACACGGTCTCGCCGGTCTTCCAGTTGGTCTGCACCACGTCGCGGCGCTCCCAGGTGACCTCGTCGTAGGGGTGGACGCCCTCGGTGGTGTAGACGCGTCCGATGGTGAGCCCGGTGCTCTTGCGGTTGCGGGCCTTCGCGGGCGTCTCGGTCATGGCGCTGCCTTTCGTGGTGCTGGGTGTCTCGTACGGGGTTGGGAGAGTCTGGGGCCCAGGAGGTCAGTCGGTGCCCGCCGGGCCGCGCCGCAGGTCGGCGATCTCGCGCTCGAAGTCGTCGACCGAGTCGAAGCTGCGGTAGACGCTGGCGAACCGGAGGTAGGCCACGGCGTCGAGCTCGCGCAGCGGGGTGAGGATCGCGAGCCCGACCTCGTCGGACGGCACCTCGGCCTGCCCGGAGGCCCGCAGCGTGTCCTCGACCTTCTGCCCGAGCCGGGCGAGGTCGACGTCGGAGACGGGACGGCCCTTGCACGCCTTGCGCACCCCGGCCACGACCTTGTCGCGGTTGAACGCCTCGACCACGCCGCACCGCTTCACCACCATGAGCTGGGTCTGCTCGATCGTGGTGAACCGGCGCTCGCAGGCGGGGCACTGGCGGCGGCGCCGGATCGAGGCGCCGTCGTCGGCCACCCGGGAGTCGAGCACCCTGGAGTCGGTGTGCTTGCAGTACGGGCAGTGCACAGCCGCCTCCTCTCCCTCTCCTGACGGTGCGTGCTCACGTGTGGCCGGTGGACAACCATGTGGATAGCGATCCACTATCCCTGGGATAACCACAGGTGTGTAACTACTAGATGTAGGGATCCTAAGCACCTGTCACCCCGACGTCAAGCGCGCCGCGCAGGGCCGGCCCGGGGCGGCTGGCGTGGAAGCCCGACGTCGGGCGCCGGCGACCGCCGGGACCAAGAAGGGTGGGCGCCGGGTCAGAGCAGGTTGCGGGCGAGCACGTAGGCGACGCCGACCGCACCGACGATCCAGCCCCAGTGGCGGGCGACGCCCCACGGCACCCATCGCGGGCTGGAGGTCGCGCGCGGGTCGCGCACCAGCTCCACCACCCAGCCGACGGCCCGCAGCCCGATCGCGGTGGCCACCACGAGGAGCAGCGGGTTGGCGTGCCAGGCCGCGGCGAGGTCGCCGGTGAGGAGCGCGGCCCCGGCGCGGGTGCCGCCGCACAGCGGGCAGTCCCAGCCGGTCAGGGACCGGAAGACGCACGGCAGGCCCAGCCCGGTGGCCAGGTAGACCCCCGAGATGGCGGCCGCCGCCAGGCCGAGGCCGGCGAGCCGCCCCAGCACGTCGCGTGCCGGTGGCGCGGGCGGGCACGGGAGGGTGGTCACCACGCCATTATGGCCGTCGCCTACGCTGGTGCTCACATCCAGAGGGTTCAACAGGTGGCGACGGTTGGTGCACTGACCTGAGCGCCGGTAGTGTGCCGTGCGTACAGCGTTGACCGATGAGGACCGAGAGGACCACCGTGACCAACCAGAACTGGAACGATCCGGCGAATCCGCAGGGCCAGCAGCCGACCTACGGCCAGCCCTACGGCCAGCCGCCCGCCCCGGACGCCGGCTACACGGCTGGCCAGGCTCCGGGCTATCAGGCCGCTGGTGGCGACCAGACCTACGGGCAGGGCTCCTACGGCGCCACCACCCCCTCGTACGGCACCGATCCCGCGCAGACCTCGTCCTACGGCTCGGCCGGGGCGGCCCCCACCTACGGGCAGACCGACCCCGCCGCCTCGACCTATGGCCAGCAGGCCTCCTACGGCGACCCGGCCCAGACCGGCTCCTACGGCTCGCCGTCGGCGGCCTCGGGCTACGGCCAGGCGGCGTCCTACGGTGACCCCGCCCAGACCGCCTCCTACGGCGACCCGGCCCAGACGGGCTCCTACGGGGCTGCCTCCTACGGCCAGCCTGAGGCGCAGTCCTACGCCCAGCCCGAGCAGACCTACGGCTCCCCCGTGCAGGGCGGCTACAGCCAGCAGGCCTACGACCCCTACCAGCAGCAGCAGACGGTGTCGCCCTACGGCTACGACTCCGGCTACGCCACCCCCGCCCCTGCCCTGGCCGACTTCGGCAAGCGTGCCCTCGGCTACCTGGTCGACTTCGTCGCCCCCGTGATCGTGTTCTACGTGGTGATCGCCATCGCGGGTGCCCTCGGGGCCGCCGGCGACGCCGGCGCGATGATCGGCCTGCTCCTGATGGCCGTCGCCTACCTCGGCCTCATCGGGTTCTGGATCTGGAACCGCTTCATCAAGGGCGGCACCGGCCAGACCCTCGGCCGCCAGGTGGCCAAGACCAAGCTCGTCTCGGAGGCCACCGGCCAGCCGATCGGTGCCCTGAACGCGTTCCTGCGCGACCTGTGCCACATCGTCGACGGCATGATCTGCTCCATCGGCTGGCTCTTCCCGCTGTGGGACGCCAAGCGTCAGACCCTGGCCGACAAGATCATGAAGACGGTCGTTGTGAACGACGACGGCATCCCGTCGCAGGGACAGCAGTTCTGATCCTGACCGCCCGCACCGACGAAGACGCCGCCCCCTCGGGGCGGCGTCTTCGTCGTCATCCCCCGCCCCGCCCATCCCGCACCGCCCAGCCGCCACGCTGTCCATCCCCTCACGGACAGTCGATCCCGGTCCCCGACCGTTGGCCGACCGGCACCGAGCGCGTGGCACCGAGCACCCACGCTCCCAGCACGCGCACCTGAGGTTCGTCCGTGGGCCCAGCCCCGCACCCTGAGGGGTCGCCCGGCGCGCCGCAGCGACACCTGACGGCCGCCGGCCGGCGACGGGCGGTCCAGGGGCGCGCGGTC
>JBHAES010000201.1:0-4750 GCA_041855725.1 Actinomycetota bacterium | reverse complement strand
CGCCACGCGGCCACCACCGGGTCACCCTCCCCCGGCCCGACCGGGCCCTCGGCGCCTCACAGCTCGCCGTGACGCACCTCGCGCAGCACCTGGTGCACCACGTCGGCGCCGAACCCGCGCCGCGCCAGCGCCCCCGCCAGCCGACGGTCGCGCACCACGTCGTCGACGGCCCGCAGCGAGCGCAGCCGCCTGCGGGCGACCTCGCGGGCGCTGGCCAGGTCGTGGTCATCGTCGATCTCGCCCACCGCCGCGTCGATCTCGTCGGCACCCACGCCCTTGCCGCGCAGCTCGTCGCGCAGCCGCCGCGCCGACACGCCGTGGCGGCCGTGCACCCACATGCGGGCGAAGTCGGCGTCGTCGACCAGGCCCACCTCTTCGAACCGGTCGAGCACCCGGGTGGCCACGTCGCCGGGCACGTCACGACGCGCCAGGTCGGCGGCCAGCTCGGCCCGCGTCCGCGCCCGTACGGTGAGGCGGCGCAGCGCGATCTCGCGGGCGACCGACTCGGGGTCGGCGTCACGACCACCCCGGGGCGGCTCGGCGGCCCTGCGCCGGACCATGGTCAGAACTCGACCTCGCCGGTGACCGGGTCGATCTTCTCACCGTCGGGATCGCTGGTGATGCCGGCCTTGACGAGGATCTTCTGCTCGATGTCGCGGGCGATCTCGGGGTGGCTGCGCAGGAACTGGCGCGCGTTCTCCTTGCCCTGACCCAGCTGGTCGGTCTCGTAGGTGAACCAGGCGCCCGCCTTGCGGATGATCCCGTGCTCGACGCCCAGGTCGATGAGGCTGCCCTCGCGCGAGATGCCCTCGCCGTACATGATGTCGAACTCCGCCTGCTTGAACGGCGGGGCCACCTTGTTCTTCACGACCTTCACCCGGGTGCGGTTGCCGACCATGTCGGACCCGTCCTTGAGC
This sequence comes from Actinomycetota bacterium, assembly GCA_041855725.1. Taxonomy (GTDB): domain Bacteria; phylum Actinomycetota; class Actinomycetes; order Propionibacteriales; family Propionibacteriaceae; genus JBHAES01. Next base: position 3,833 of record JBHAES010000201.1, on the reverse strand, counting down.
GACTCGATGCGCCGCACGTCGAGGCGCACCGACGAGTAGAACTTCAGCGCCCGACCGCCCGTGGTGGTCTCGGGCGAGCCGAACATGACGCCGATCTTCTCGCGCAGCTGGTTGATGAAGATGGCGGTGGTGTTGGCCCCCGACAGGGCCCCGGTCATCTTGCGCAGCGCCTGGCTCATCAGCCGCGCCTGCAGGCCCACGTGGTTGTCGCCCATCTCGCCCTCGATCTCGGCGCGCGGGGTGAGCGCGGCCACCGAGTCGATCACGATGAGGGCCAGCGCACCCGAGCGGACCAGCATGTCGGCGATCTCGAGCGCCTGCTCGCCGTTGTCGGGCTGCGAGACCAGCAGCTGGTCGGTGTCGACCCCCAGCTTCTTGGCGTACTCCGGGTCGAGCGCGTGCTCGGCGTCGATGAAGGCGCAGATGCCGCCGGCGGCCTGCGCGTTGGCGATGGCGTGGAGGGCCACCGTGGTCTTGCCGCTGGACTCGGGGCCGTAGATCTCGACCACCCGGCCGCGGGGCAGCCCGCCGATGCCGAGCGCGATGTCGAGGGCGATGGATCCGGTGGGCACCACGTCCATGGGTGCCCGGGTGCCCTCCCCCAGCCGCATGACCGAACCCTTGCCGTGCGCCTTCTCGATCTGGGCCAGCGCTGCCTGCAGCGCCTTCTCGCGATCTGCCACTGCCATCGTCGTAACCTCTCGTCGGCCCGCTGTCGCGGGACTCTTCGTCGTCGGAAGGGACAGTAGGCGGCGCCTACGACACTTTCCCAGCGGCCTGCTCCAAGCTGTGGACAGTGGTCCTCGCGTGTCCGTATGGGGACAACTTACCGAACACGTGTTCGAGGTGGAAGCACCCCGGTGCCCCGCGTGTCGGGTCGGCGGGTCAGCGCTCCGAGGCCGGCAGCTCCAGCATCGCGTGGGCGGCACGCCACACCTGCTTGGTCTCCACCCCCGCGGCCAGGGCCTCGACCACGGTGCGCGACCCCAGCTCGGTGGGGGCCACCTGCTGGGCCCAGGCCCGCGCGTACGACGGACCCAGCGCCTCGCCGAGGCGCTCCCACAGCTCGGTCTCGCGCACGTCAGGCGGCCGCCACGGCCCGGACGGGCAGCACGGTGACCGACGCGTACGCCTCGAACCGCCGCGCCACGTCGTCGAGCACCTCCGACATGGGCACGTCGAGCGCCCCGCTGATGGCCGCCAAGAGCTCGGAGCTGGCCTCCTTCTCGCCCCGCTCCACCTCGGAGAGGTAGCCCAGGCTCACCCGGGCCGCCGACGACACCTCGCGCAGCGTCCGCCCTTGCCGCGTACGGATGTCGCGCAGGCTGTCGCCCAGGACCTCGCGCAGCAAGGGGGTGTCATGTCGGGTCGGCATAGGCAGACTCTACCCGCCCGCCGAAGCGACGTCGCCATCGTCCACGCCGACCGTCGGTCGGTGGCCGGCACCGACCGGCGGCTCACCGCAGGTCGGCCTCGTGGGCGAGGATGACCAGGCCCACCCGGTCGCGACGGTCGAGCTTGGTGAGCAGCCGGCTCACGTACGTCTTCACGCTGGAGGGCGCGAGGTACTGGGTCTCGGCGATCTCGGCGTTGCTCAGGCCCCGCCCCACCGCGGCCAGCACCTCCAGCTCACGCTCGCTGAGCCGCTCGAGGAGCGCACGGGCGGCGCGGCGCCGGTCGTCGGCGGCGGTCGCGCGGCCGGGGCGGGTGAGCTCGCTGCGCGCCAGCAGCTCGCGGGTGATGCGGGGGGCCAGCACGGCGTCGCCGCGGGCCACCGCCTGGATCGCGTCGACGAGCTGGGCGGTGGTGGCGTCCTTGAGCAGGAACCCCGAGGCGCCGGCGTCGAGCGCGGCGAACGCGGCGTCGTCCTCGTCGAACGTGGTGAGCACGAGCACCCGGACGTCGGGCCGGGCCTCGGCCAGCGCCCGGGTGGCGGCGATGCCGTCGAGCCGCGGCATCCGGACGTCCATGAGCACGACCTCGGGGTCGACCGCGCCACCCAGCACCTGGTCGAGGGCGTCCTGGCCGTCGACCGCGCCGCCCAGCACCTCGATGCCCTCCCGCTGGCGCAGCTGCAGGGTGAGGCCCAGCCGGATCGACGCCTGGTCGTCGACGACGAGCACCCGGGTCATCGGACCACCTCCGCCGGCAGGACGGCCGGGCCCGGGACGCTCGCGGCGACCACCCAGCACCCGTCCACCGCACCGGCCGAGAACGTGCCCTGCGCGGCACGGACCCGCACCGCCAGCGACGCGAGGCCCTGGCGGGTGCTCTCCGGCTCCCGGACCGCCACGCCGGCGGCCACCAACCGGCTCGTCACCCGTACCTCCGTACGCCCCCCGGCGGACTCGACGGACACGGCCACCGGCCCTGCCGGGTCGGCGTAGCGCAAGGCGTTGGTGAGGGCCTCGCGGACCACCGCCACGACCAGGGGGTCGGTGAGGTGCCCGGGCCCGGTGAGGCTCACCTCGCGGCCGGTCCCCCGCACCCGGTCGACGAGCCGTGCGACATCGTCGGCGTCGCCCGGTGCCGCCTCGCTCGGCTCCTGCTGCTCCTGCAGCCGACGGACCACCACCCGGGTCCGGTCGAGCCCCACCTGCGCGGTCTCCTCGATGAGCGTGAGCGCCTCCCGCGCCGACGCCGGGTCGGTCTCCAGCGCCGCGAGGGCGCCCCGGGCCAGGCTCACCACGGCGGTGAGGGCGTGCCCCACGGAGTCGTGCAGCTCGGTGGCGACGGCCACGCGCGTGGCGAGCCGGTCGACGTCGCGGCGCAGCGCCGCCTCGGCGAGCTCGGCGCGCAGCCGACGGTCCCGCTCGGCGAGGCCGGCGCGGCGCCACCGCACCAGCAGCCCGCAGGCCGCGGCCACGGCGAGGGCCAGCGTGGTCGGCGTGAGGATGGCGACGGGTGTGGAGACGCCCGCGACGAGGACCGACCCGACCACGGCCGCCTCGAGCGCGACCAGCCCCGCCAGCGCCGTACGGGCCGACGCCCGCCGGGCCAGGCCGTACGCCACCAGCACGGCCGGCACCGACGTCAGCACCGGGGCCGACACGATCCCTTCCACGAGCAGCGCCACGACCGCGGCCACCACCGCCGGCACCGGGAGCCGGCGCCCGAGCGCGACGGCTGCCACCGCCACGACGCCGGCGACGAGCTGCCCTGGCAGGGCCTCGCCGGGCAGCCCGCTGTAGCGCACCAGCCGCCACGTGCCGATCCCGACGTACGCCGCGACGAGCAGGGTCCAGAACACCGAGACGGCGACGCGGCGCCGCTCCCACGACTCCAGCATCGCGTCGAGCGTGGTGCGGGGCGCGCGGATCGCCTCGGCCACGGCCGCATCCATGGTCGACACTCACACCTCCATCCGTCGGGCGCGGACCCGGCCCACGACGTACGCCACGCCGACCCAGGCGACGCCGACGAGGGTCCACCCTGCCATGCTCACCGGCGACGTGAGCCCGACCGTCGTCGAGGCGGTCACGCCGGTGAGCGCCGACATCATGCTGGTGAACGGGTAGAGGTCTGCCACGGCGGGCGCCACGAGCCGCAGCATGAGGCCGGTCATGACCGCGACCAGGCTGACCGCCGCGAGACCGGAGAGCCCACGGATCCACAGCCCCGCCACGGTGACGACGGACCCGACCGCCCAGCCGCACGCGGCGGCGGCGACGAGCCGGCCGGCCGCCACCACGACCGCCGCGGGCAGCGCGTCGGCGAACCCGAGGAGCGGGACGGCGAGCAGCAGCACCGCGAGGAAGGCGCCGCCCACCACGAGGGCCCGGTCGAGGTTGCGCAGCAGCATCCCGGCGAGCAGGGCATCGGTACGGTCCATG
>JBHAES010000200.1:0-4044 GCA_041855725.1 Actinomycetota bacterium | reverse complement strand
GGGGCTCTCAGTCATGGCGCTGCCGACACTACCCGCCGCCGTCTGGGCGCTCGGTCGCCTGCTCAGCCCGGCCGCTGGCACCCTTCCCGTGAGCCGTCCGGCACGCTGCGCCCCAGCCGGGTCTGCGCGCGGCCGCGTTCACCGCCGACCGGGGAGAGCACGCGCGAGGGGCAGGTGCGACCGACCCGTATCCGGACCGGCTGACCGGTCGCCGACCCCGGCGACGACGGTGCTGGGGGCCCGCCCCGGAACGGCCCAGGCGCCGCACGCCAGCCCAAGGATGGGAGCCGATCTCGCGTGTCGCAGGCCTGTCGGGTGCTGGGTTTGTACGCTCCGCCTGGCGGGGCAAGAGCTGAGCCTTTGCGGAGGCCCGGCGGGGCGGTGCCCCTCGGCTCGAGTCATCGGCTGGACCCCTGGCGGTCGGGGTGGCCTCGCGAGCGCACGGCGCGTACGCCGGCGGCTCGCGCAGGCTCCGGCTCCACCGGCCCGGTCCCGTACGGGCGGTGCCGCCGAGCGTGGTGGGGGTCGACGCCCCCAGGCCCGGCCCGTACGGGGCCGGACGAGTCACGCAGGGGCGAGCATCCCGCGTACGGCCGGTGGGACGCCCGGTCCGTCCCGGCGGGTCACCGGCAGGCTCACCAGATCGTGACCCGCTCCTCGGGGGCCAGCCAGAGGGCGTCGCCCTCGCAGACGTCGAAGGCGGCGTGGAACTCGTCGAGGTTGCGCACGGTCTGGTTGCAGCGGAACTCGGCCGGCGAGTGCGGGTCGGTGGCGAGCCGCTGACGCATCGCCTCGTCGTGCATCTTCGTGCGCCACACGGTGGCCCACGACCAGAACAGGCGCTGGATCCCGGTGAGCCCGTCGGCGCCCACCCGGGCGTCGTCGGTGTCGCCGCCGGCCAGGCGCCACGCCTTGATGGCGATGCCGAGCCCGCCGAGGTCGCCGATGTTCTCGCCGATCGTCAGCTCGCCGTTCACGAAGTGGTCGGGCGTCTGCGCGGGGGCGAGGGCAGCGTACTGGTCGACGAGCGCCTTGGTGCGGCTCTCGAACGCGGTCCGGTCGGCGGCGGTCCACCAGTCCCGCAACCGGCCCTCGCCGTCGCAGGTGGAGCCCTGGTCGTCGAAGCCGTGGCCGATCTCGTGGCCGATGACCGCGCCGATGCCGCCGTAGTTGACCGCGGGGTCGGCGTCGGCGTCGAAGAACGGCGGCTGCAGGATCGCCGCCGGGAACACGATCTCGTTGCGCAGCGGGTGGTAGTAGGCGTTGACGGTCTGCGGGGTCATCAGCCACTCGTGCGGGTTCACCTCGCCGGTGAGCTTGTCGAGGTGGTGGTCGAGGTCGAACGACGCGGCGCGCAGCACGTTGCCCACCAGGTCGTCGTCGGCCACCTCGAGGGCCGAGTAGTCGCGCCACTCGGCCGGGTAGGCGATCTTGGGGGTGAACCGGGCCAGCTTGCCGAGCGCCTCGGCCTTGGTCTCGGAGGTCATCCAGTCGAGGTCGGTGATCGAGCGGCGGTAGGCCTCGATCAGGGACGCCACCAGCTCGTCGATCCGGGCCTTCGCCGCCGGTGGGAAGTGCCGGGCCACGTACTCCTTGCCGATCGCCTCGCCGAGCACGCCCTCGGCGAGGTCCACGCCCCGCTTCCACCGGGCCCGGAGCTGCTGCGTGCCCTGCAGGGTGCGCCCGTAGAAGTCGAACCGCTCGTCGACGAACCGCTGCGACAGGTACGGCGACATCGCCGACACGGTGTGCCAGCGGGCCCACGCCCGCCAGGCGTCGAGGCGGTCGTCGGTGAGCAGGGCGGCCACGTCGGTGAAGAACGACGGCTGGGCGTTCACCACCTCGCCGACCCGGTCGTCGATGCCGGCCCCGGCGAGCACCTCGGCCCACCCGAACCCGGGGGCGCTGTCGGCGAGCTCGCCCAGCGTCATCAGGTTGTACATCTCGCGCAGGTCGCGGGTCCGCACCACGTCCCAGTGGCACGCGGCCACCGCCGTCTCGAGCTCCATCACGAGGGCGGCCTGCGCGTCGGCGTCGGCCGCACCGGCGAGGGTGAGCGTACGCGCCACGTGCGCCACGTACGCCTCGCGCACCGACGCGTGCCGCTCCTCGCGGTAGTACGACTCGTCGGGCAGCCCGAGGCCGTCCTGGGCCACGAACAGCACGTAGCGGCGCGGGTCGCCGGGGTCTGCCTCGACCATGGTGCCGAGCAGCGACCCGATGCCGTGGCGCACCGCCCAGCCCAGGTGGCGGCGCAGCGCGGCGACGTCACCGATCGCGTCGACCCGTGCCAGCAGGTCGGCCAGGGGTGCGGCGTCGAGCTCCTCGACGCGGGCCTCGTCCATGAAGCCGGCGTAGAGGGCGGCCACCTTGCGCCGCTCGGGGTCGAGGCTGTCACGGTCGGCGACGAGCAGGTCGTCGAGGATCTCGCGCACGGCGGCCTCGGACCGGTCGCGCAGCTGGGTGAACACGCCCCACACCGGCTTGTCGTCGGGGATCGGCTCGGTGGCCAGCCAGCGGCCGTTCACGTGGCGGAACAGGTCGTCCTGGACCCGGACGGCGGGATCGGTCAAGGACAGGTCGAAGGTGCTGCTGGGGACGTGGCTCACCCGACCGATGGTAGCGAGCCTCACCAGCGGGGCCGGGCGCCACGCGAGGCGCCACCTGTCGGCGAGCGGCCGCTCAGATGTCGGCCCAGCGCACCTGGATGTCCTGCGCCCGGCTCTTGGTCACGTCGGCGGTCATCCGTACGGTGATCTCCACCTTGTTGCCGGGGGAGTGAGAGCCGTCGGCGAAGTCGACCGTCGCGGCCACCGAGATGGTGAACGTGGCCTCGGCCACCGACGGGTCGTCGATGGTGGGCGTGAACTGCACCCCGTTCCACGGGTCCTTGAGCTCCTCCCAGCGCACCGCTCGTACGGGCTTGTCGCTGGTCTTGCCGAACGGGCAGCCGGGCGGGTCGAGCACGGTCTGCGCGAGGCACGCCTGCATCGACGTCCGGCCGGCCTCCAGCAGGGCGGTGCGGCCCTCGTCGGTGAGCTCGAGGTTGAGCGTCTGGATGGGCTGGTTGTAGTCGAGGCTCTGCACCTTCAGGTCGGTGCCGGTGACGTAGCGCAGGAACGGCAGGCCCGTCTCGAACCGGTAGGTGCCGGGCACCAGCTCCAGCAGCGCCAGGTTGTCGACGGGCTGCTTGTTGATCAGCAGGGGCACCCGGGCGCTGCGCTTGGCCGTGAGCTGCACGGTGGTCGTCGACTTCGTGAGCTGCCAGCCGCCGTCGTCGGTACGCTCCACGTTGAAGGTGCGGTCGACCGCGTCGGTGCCGATGGTGTAGCGGGCCCGGATGACGCTCGCGTTCTCGGCCGCGTCGGGGACGTCGATGTTGCTGATGGGAGCCAGCGCGAGCGACTCCTGCACCGCGGCCGGCGCCAGCAGCACCTGCGAGCCGGGTCCCACCGGCCCGTACGCGAGCGCCGCCGTGATGTCGCCCGCGGCGAGCGCCTGCAGGTAGCCGCGCACGGCGTCCTCGCCGCGCTGCACCTTCGGGCGCTCCGTGGCCGACGCCGTGGGCACGATGATGGCCTCGTCGATCGTGGTGGGGCGCAGGAACCGCCACCACACGGTGCTGCCGATGAGCACCACCACCAGCACCGCCGCCACCCACAGCATCCAGTCGGGGGCGCTCCGCCTCGAACGGGGCTTCTCGGGGGCCTGGGCCGGCGGCGCCTCGAAGCGGCCCCCGACGGGCAGGTCCATCGGCATGCCGGGGATCGGCCGCGGCGCGAACCGCTCCTGGGGCGGCTCCACGTCGGGCACCCCCGGCCGCTCCTCGGGGGGAGCGAACCGCGACGCGCCCGCGTTCGCCGAGCCGAACACGGCCTTCGGCACCTCGATGTGGGGCACGAACTCGGTACGGTCGTCGTCCGACTCCGGCGGCGACGGCGGGCGCCACGACGCCACCGGGAACCCGCTCGGCGGGGTGGGCGAGCCCGCCAGCAGGTCGGCGACGGGTGTCGGCGACGCCGGGGCCGCGGTCGGTGCCACCGG
>JBHAES010000199.1:0-3611 GCA_041855725.1 Actinomycetota bacterium | reverse complement strand
GGGCGACAGGCTGCCGAGCACGAACGGCTCCCGCTCGATGTCGGCGACCCCGGCCTCGATCGCAGCCCGCAGGTCGGGCTCGTGGACCGTACGCCCCGGCGGCAGGCTGACCATCATGGTGGCCCCGACGTCGGCCGCCTCGGGGAAGGTCATGCGCAGCTGGTCGAACGCGGCCTGCGACGACGCCCCCGGGATCTGGAAGGTGTCGTCGAGCGGGCGCATCACCGCCGCCGCACCGCCGCCCAGCACGAGGAGCAGCACCATCCAGAACCCGATCACCCGGCCACGGCGGTGGAAGCACCAGCGCCCGAGGTCGTAGAGCTGGGCGGACACGGGACTCCTCGCGATCGACACGGCGGCCGGGGCCAGTGTAGGTCGACCCTTTCGGCTCACCGATGAGTGCCTGACCGCATCCTCATCTGCCCTCGTGAGCCAGCGCGTACGGGGGCGTACGGGCAGCGTCACCCACCCAGAGCGTGTCGTGAGGGTCTCGGGGCGCCTCGGCCGCATCCGCTCTGCCGGACCCGGTTTCGGTACGGCTTCTGGGTACGGACCCATCGCTGTCGCCGGGCCTGGCGGGTGCGGGATGAGCGGTTGGCGCGGGGGTCCCGGTGACGTGCGGCGTCGCGCCGCGGACGGGTGCGAGCCGGGCCGGAGCCGCCGGGCGAGCGCGCTCGTCGAGTCGAGCTGTCAGGTCTCGAGCCGAGCTGTCGCGGCGAGGGCCAGGCCCGACTCGAGAGGTGACGGTGCGGCTCTCACGGTGGCAGCCCGCCTCCCACGGCGACAGCTTGGCTCGACACGTTGGCTCGACGCCTGGCCACGTCGGGCCCGCAGGAGTAGCGCGGAAGGCCTGAGGGATGGACATGGCCGGGAGGCGGCTCGCAGCCTGCGATGGTGGTCGTGCCCCGACGGGGCCGTGGTGCGCGAGAGAGGAGTTGAACCTCCACGTCCTTTCGGACACACGGACCTGAACCGTGCGCGTCTGCCATTCCGCCACTCGCGCGAGTGCATCCGGGCCAGCCCGGATCAGCCAGAGAAGGCTAGCACAGCGCCCGCACCCGACCGCAACCGGCTTCCACCCGATGGGGCGCTCCCGGCCGTGACGAGCGCTGGCCACGACCGCATCCTCAACCAGTGCTGCGCTCAGCGTCCCCGGGTCTGCCCGCTCCCGTCCCGACTCACGTGACGGCCCCTGGCCGGACTCTGCGTGGGATCCTGCCTCGTCACGGTGACGGTGAGCCCGGCCCGCTCCTGCTGCAGACGGTGAGAGCCGGGGCCCGATCAAGCCGCCGGAGCCACTGGCCGAGGGGCTCGGTCGAGATCCTGACCTCGGGGCGGGCAGGATGGTCCGGTGACCGACGACACCAGCCTGCCCGCCCACGACGAGTCGACCGACGTCCCGACCGACCAGCCAGAGGCGCCCCAGCCCGACGACACCACGCCGGCCACGCCGGAGCAGATCGCCTCGCTCCAGCGGCAGCTGAGGGAGCTGAACGAGCAGATCGAGCGCGACCGGCGCCGCATGCGCGACAACGAGATCGCCCGGCTCGTACGGCTGCGCGACGCCGAGACCGACGAGGCGACCCGCCGCGAGATCCAGACCTTCCTCGACCAGGTGCTCGCCGAGGCCGAAGCCGAGGACGCCGCCCGCGAGGCCGACCCCGGCGAGCGCTGACGCGCGTACGCCCTGACGGGCGCTGCGACACGGGCTCACCCGGGGGCAGCCGGCCGACCCGTCCCACCATCGCGCAAGGGTCCGGGCGCCGCTGGCCCACCGTCCCCTCCCGAACCGAGATCGGCCGTCGCCCATCGGCCTCAGGTGCCTCCTGGGCGGGGGTGAGGAAGCCGACGGCGGCGACGAACCGGCACGATGCGGCCGGAAGGCCGGGGCTGCGGCGGCACGGGGAAACCTGACCCGGTCAGAGCTCTCAAGGCTCACCCGGTACCGCTCGCAACCAGCCCAAGCACGGCCCGCGACCGCCACCAGCACCTCAGGCCGCACCAGCGCTGACGAGAGACCGGACGCGCCCCGACGAGCCACGGTCGCTTCTGGTCCTGGGCGGTCCGACGGTCCCGCCGCGTGTCCAGGGCGGCGGGTGGTCGCGTCGGGTCCGCGCCGCGGGGACGGCACCGGTGGTTACGGGCGGCTGGTGGTCGGGGCTCGTCGGATCGGTCCCGTTGCCGGGTGCGGTTGGCCCCGGGGTGCTGGTGGTGGTTGCGGGCGGTGCCCTGGGTGCTCCGGGCGTGGCGGACGGCTCCGATCTGGTGCAGGCGTCGTGCTGCCGCGACTCGTACCGGTCCGCGGGCATCGCGCCCGACGGTTCTTCTTCGGTGGTGGTCGTTGCTGGGCGTTCCGTCGGGGGATCCGGGCGGGGGTCACGGCTCGTGGCCGCCGGATCGGTGGCAACAAACCCCTTGTTCATTCGTACACCCGTCCTGTATCATGAAGGTGTGAGCCGCCGCAACCACCACACCACCACCGGTGGTGGTGACCTGCTGCCCGTGGAGAACACCGGCATCCCTGCGGCAGCCCGCGACCTCGTGGAACGGTTGAAGGCCGAGGACGCCGTCGAACGGGCCGCCCGAGCCGACAAGCTGGCCACCGTCGCCGACCTGATCGACACGTTCGACGCCGCCCGGCTGCGCTGGGACGCCACCACAGCACCGACGACGCAGACCCGACATGGGACGTAGTCGTCCCCCAGGCCGAATGGGACACCCTGTCGCTGGTGTCGCTGGAGGTCGGGACGGCGTTGGGCGTGTCGCCGGGGAGCGGGTGGGAGCTGTGCCGTGACGTGGTGACTCTGCGCAGCCGGTTGCCGCGGGTGTGGGAGGCGGTCACCTCGGCCCGGGTGGCGGTGCACGCGGCCCGGGCAGCGGCCCGGGTGGTGGCCTGCTACCCGGGGCTGTCCGAGTCGGATGACGCGGTGGTGGACGCCGAGCTGGCGGTCCGGTTGATGTGGGCGGTCACCGCGGAGAAGGCGGAGAAGTACGCCCGGGCGTGGGTGATGAGCCGCCTCCCCGACGACACTGCGGAAGCAGCCCGGCGGGGTCTGCGGCAGCGGGTGTGGTGGCGCAGCTGCCGCTACACCCCGGCCGGGGTCGCCGAGCTCGGCGCCTGGCTGGGCATGCCGCAGGCCGTCGCGGTGGAGGCGGGGATCTCCCGGGTCGCGGCCGCCCTGGCACGGGCCGGTGACACCCGGGACCTGGAGGCCCGCCGGGTCACCGCCCTGGCGGTGCTGGCGGACCCGTTGCGGCACCTGGCGGTGCTGGCCGCTGATCCGCAGCCCGCCCTGGACGCTGACGTCGAGGTGGCCGCGGTGCGGCGGCTGGCCACCATGTCCGGCTGCGAGATCGACTGCGGCTTCGACGACGCCGACCGGGAATGGTTCGCCGACTGCGCACAGACCGACTCGGTCGGGCGGATCGACAACCACAAGACCGCGTCGGCGCCCGACCAGCTGCCGGATCTGGGTGTGGTCGGCGCAGCGATGGACGCTGATCCTGACGCGTCCCACTGGGCACACGGCGCTGCGACCACGGGTGACGGGTGACGGGGTGCCGGTGGTGGCCGGGGACGTCATCCCGCAAGGCTGTGACGCCGCGTGGCT
>JBHAES010000198.1:0-2969 GCA_041855725.1 Actinomycetota bacterium | reverse complement strand
CGTGATGAGCAGCGCGGCGGTGGCCTCGAACGCGAGCACGTAGCGGCCGAAGACCAGGTCGGCGAGGCTCTCGACGTGGCCGCCGGCCACCGCGTCGGCGGCGGCGAGGCCGCGCGGGGCCGCGGTGAACAGCCGGGACAGCGCCGCCACCAGCAGCACGCCGAGGCCGCCGGCGGCCAGCGTCGAGGCCGTCCGGTGACCCTTGATCACCTCGACCATCGACTCGTCGGTGTCGACGCCCACGAGCATGACGACGAAGAGGAACAGCATCATGATCGCGCCGGTGTAGACGATGATCTGCACCACGAACAGGAACGGTGCTTCCTGCGCCGCGTACTGGATCGCCAGGCACACCATCACCAGCGCCAGGCACAGGGCGGAGTAGACCGCCTTGCGGCTCAGCACCATGCCGAGGGCGCCCAGCACCATCAGCGGCGCACAGATCCAGAACGCCGCCTCCGCCCCGGTCACCAAGGGGACGAGCAGGGGGCTCATCGGACCTTCTCCTCCTTCTCGACCTGCGGGATGCGGTTGTCGGGCTGACCCGTGGCGGGCAGCCCCAGGAAGTAGGCCTGCTCGTCGTCGCCGAGCCGGCGCGGGTGAGGCGGCTGCTCCATGCCCGGCAGCAGCGGTGCCAGCAGCTCGTCCTTGGTGTAGATGAGCGAGGCGCGGGACCGGTCGGCGAGCTTGAACTCGTTGCTCATGGTGAGCGCCCGGGTCGGGCACGCCTCGATGCACATGCCGCAGAAGATGCAGCGCAGGTAGTTGATCTGGTAGACGCGGCCGTAGCGCTCCCCCGGCGAGAACCGCTGCTCGTCGGTGTTGGCGCCGCCCTCGACGTAGATCGCGTCGGCCGGGCACGCCCAGGCGCACAGCTCGCAGCCCACGCACTTCTCGAGCCCGTCGGGCCACCGGTTGAGCTGGTGGCGGCCGTGGAAGCGGGGTGCGGTGACCTTCTCCTTGCCCTTCTCGGGGTACTCCTGGGTGAAGGTCGGCCAGAACATGGTGCGGAACGTGACGCCGAACCCGGCCCACTCGCTGAAGAAACCCATCATGCCTCCTCGGTGGCCACGTCGGCCGCCTCGTCGCCCCGGCCCCGGACGACACCCGCGAGCTCCGGCAGCTGCTGCCCCGGCAGCGGGGGCACCGGGTAGCCGCCGGCGAACGCGTCGAACTCCTCGTCCCCCACCTCGAGCACCCGGCTCTTGCCGTCGTCGGCGTTGGGTTCCAGGTACTCGTCGGTGGTGTCACGGCTGACCGCGACCAGCCACACCACGCCGGCCAGCACGAGCGCCAGGGGCACCAGGATGAAGACCTCGTAGAGCGGGTTGAACCAGCTGCGGAGCACGACCACGACCCCGACGAGCATCGTCCAGGCGAGGGCGATCTCGATGAGCCACTTCCAGCCCAGGTGCATGAGCTGGTCGTAGCGCAGCCGCGGCAGGGTGCCGCGCAGCCACACGAACAGGAAGATGAACGACAGCACCTTGACGACGAACCACACCGGCCCGGCCCAGCCCGTGTCGAGCCACCACGCCCACTCGGCGTTGGCGACCAGCCACGGCACCGGCCACGGGGCGCGGTAGCCGCCGAGGAACAGCGTGGTGGCGACCGCCGACACGGTGGCCATGTTGATGTACTCGGCCAGGAAGTAGAGCGCGTAGCGGAAGCCGGAGTAGTCGGTGAGGTAGCCCGACACGAGCTCCTGCTCGCACTCGACCAGGTCGAACGGGGCGCGGTTGGTCTCGGCCACCATCGCCATCACGTAGATGACGAACGACGGGATCAACAGCAGCGCGTACCAGCCGGGCAGGTGCAGCGGGCCCCAGACGATCGGCCGGGCCTGCGCCTCGACGATCTCGTGGGTCGACATGCTGCCCGCCTGCAGGAACACGCCCACGAGCGCCAGCCCCATGGCCAGCTCGTAGCTGATCATCTGGGCGGTGGAACGGATGCCGCCCAGCAGCGCGTACGTCGACGACGACGCCCAGCCGGCGAGCACGATGCCGTAGATGCCGATCGACGCGATCGCCAGCACGAACAGCACCCCGACGGGCAGGTCGGTCAGCTGCAGCCGGGTCTGGTGGCCCCACATGGTGACCTCGCCGCCCAGCGGGATCACCGACCAGGCCGTGAACGCGGCCACCCCGGTGAGGAACGGGGCCAGGTTGAACACCCACCGGTCGGTGCCGTCGGGGCGGAAGTCCTCCTTGAGGATCAGCTTGGCGCCGTCGCCGACGGCCTGGCCGAGACCGAACGGGCCGTTCATGATCGGGCCCTTGCGGTGCTGCATCTTGCCGACCACGCGCCGCTCGAACCACACGTTGAAGATCGTGATGACGAGCAGGAACACGAAGACGCCCAGCACCTTCGTGAGGATCACGTACCAGGGATCGTTGCCGAAGAGCTGCATCACAGGCCTCCATCCGTCACGGTGACCAGGTCGCCGGCGCCGACGCCGAGGGTCTCGCCCACGAGCAGGCCCGGGGTACGGGCCGGGACCCACACCACCCCGTCGACCATCGACGGGTCGACGACGAGGTCGAAGGTGAGCGTGCCCACGTCGGTGCCCAGCGTCACCCGCTCGGCGTCGCTGAGCCCCAGCCCGGCGGCGGTGGCCACCGACAGCCGCGCGACCGCCGGGCGGGCGGTGGCGAGCAGCGCGTCGGCGCCGTCGTTGTGGCGGGCGTCGTCGACGAGCTGGCGGTGGGTGGCGAGCACGAGGCCCTCGGGCCGGGCGGCGTCCGGTGGCGCCGGCACCTCGGGGTCGGGCGTCCGGGAGCCGTCCCAGCCGGCGAGCTCGTCGAGCTCGGCCCGGGCCGCGGCCGCCGTACGGACGCCGAGGTCGGAGCCGAGCGCGTCGGCGAGGGCGGCGAGGATGCGGATGTCGGTCATCTCGTTCGACGACTGCCGGTTCACCCGGCCCACCCGGCGCGGCCGGTGCTCCCAGTCGACGAACGTGCCGGACT
>JBHAES010000197.1:0-21185 GCA_041855725.1 Actinomycetota bacterium | reverse complement strand
GGTCGACGGCGAGGTGCGGCGTGGAGCCGTGGCCGCCGCGGCCGACGATGCCGGCGACGAACAGGTCGCTGGCCGCCATCGCCGTACCGGGCCGCAGCGCGAACGTTCCGGCCGGGTAGAGCGCCGCCATCGCGTGCAGGCCGAAGGCCCGGTCGGGACGCTTCCCCGCCGCGTCCAGCAGACCCTCGGCGAGCATCTCCCGGGCGCCGGCCAGCACCTCCTCGCCGGGCTGGAACATGAGCACCACGTCGCCGGGCAACTCTGCGGCGTGAGCGCACAGGATCTTCGCCGCCCCCACGAGCGTGGCGGTGTGCAGGTCGTGGCCGCAGGCGTGCATCCGCCCAGGCTCCTGCGACGCGTACGGCAGCCCCGTCGCCTCGGCCACCGGCAGGCCGTCCATGTCGCCGCGCAGCAGCACCACGGGCCGCTCCGCGAGGTCCGGGTCGGCCGCACCGCCGCGCAGCACCGCCACCACCGAGCTGAGCCCCCGCCCGAGGGTCACCTCCAACGGCAGCCCGTCGAGGGCGGCCAGCACCCGCGCCTGCGTCCAGGGCAGGTGGGTGCCCACCTCGGGATGACGGTGCAGGTCGTGGCGCAGCTCGATGATCTCGGCCGCGATCGCGCGGGCCTCGGCCAGGGCGTCGATGGTCATGGCGTCACCGTACGCTGTCCCGTCTCGCGTCGGGCCCGACTCCAGGGGCAGCTCGACTCACGGTCTACACCAGGCCGCGTTCCCAGGCGATCCGGACGGCGGCGGCCCGGTCGGGGGCGCCGAGCTTGGGGAACAGGTTCGCCAGGTGGGTCTTGACGGTCGCCTCGCTGATGCCCAGCCGCGACCCGATGGCCCGGTTGGTGAGGCCGTCGGCGACGAGCCCCAGCACGCGTCGCTCCCGCTCGGTGAGGCCGATCGCCGCCGCCTCGGCGAGCGCGTCACGCACCCGGGGGCTCATCGCCTCCCCGCCCGCGGCGAGGTCGCAGATCGCCTGCACGAGCTGGGCACGGGGGGCGTCCTTGAGCAGGTAGCCGTCGGCGCCGGCGGCCATCGCCCGGTGGATGTCGCGCGGCGAGTCGTACGTGGTGAGCACGAGGATCCGGGGCCGTGCGGGGTCGGCGGCGCGCAGCGTCGCGATCGCGTCCCAGCCGTCACCGGCGGGCATGCGCAGGTCGATGAGCAGCACGTCGGGGTCGGTGGCGGCCACCACCTCGACGCCGGCGACGCCGCCGTCGGCCTGGCCCACCACCTGCAGCCCCGGCTCCCCCGCCAGCATGCCGACCAGGCCGTCGCGCACCACCGGGTGGTCGTCGACCACCACCAGCCGCAGCGGCGACGACGTGGCGCTCACGGCAGCCTCGCCAGCACGCGGCAGCCGGTGCCCAGGCTCGACTCGACGCCGAGGGTGCCGCCGGCCTGCTCGACCCGGGCGGTCATGCCCGCCAGGCCCAGCCCGACGCTCGGGGCGGCGGGATCGAACCCGGAGCCGTCGTCCTCGACGAGCACCTCCACCCCCGGCCCGCCGGTGATCACGATCCGGGCCGACGTGGCACCGCTGTGGCGCGCCACGTTGCTGAGCGCCTCCTGCACCACGCGGACGACCGTCTCGTCGTGGGGCGTCGCTTCGGGGGCCTCGTCGGTGTCGACCTCGACCACGATCCGGTGCGCCCGGGCCCAGGTGCGGGCCAGGTCATGGACCGCGTCGGCCAGGCTGTGCTCGGCGAGCTCCTTGGGAGCCAGCGCCCGCACCGCCCGCCGGGCGTCGACCAGGCAGTCGCGGGCGCTGGCGGTCGCGGCCCCCACCCTCGCCGCCACGTCCTGCGGCACGCTGGTCGAGTCGATGGCCTCGAGCTGGCAGATCACCCCGACGAGGCCCTGCGCCACCGTGTCGTGAAGCTCCCGCGACAGCCGGGCCCGCTCCTGGGCCACGCCCTGCTCGTGGGCGAGGCGGCGGTGCAGGGCCGCGTTCTCCGCTGACGCCCGGACCAGGGCCTGCGCCGCCTCCTCGCGCTCGGCCAGCTGCCGCTCCCGGTCGCGGTGCAGCCGGACCATGGCCAGCGCGACACCCATGTTGACCGCCACCAGGCCCACCGCGAGGATCGGCAGCCGCGCCGAGCCGGGGATCCCCCCGGCCTGGCTGGTGCCCACCACCAGGGCGGTCGCCACGACCCCCGCCACCTCGGCCCTCCCCGACAGGTGGCGGGTCACGTCGGTGTAGCCGATGAACCCGTAGATGCTCAGGAACGGGTTGAACCAGGTGCCGACGAGGGTGAGCGCCAGGTTGAGGGCCACGAACCCGGCCGCGGCACCCGTCCCCAGGCGCGGCTCCACCGCCAGCCACACCAGCCGCAGCACCAGCAGCGCCCCGCTCGCCGGCAGCGACGCCGCCAGCGCCAACGGCAGCACGTCCGAGACGTACCAGCCGACCCCCACCGACACGGCCAGCAGGGGCAGCGCCAGCCACCGCGAAGCCCCGGGGGCTGGATCGACCTTCGGCATGGGTTCATTCTCCCCTGGCCGGACCGGCCGCCGGCATCCGCCGATCGGGCGATGGTGGGCCCCCGCGACCGCTTCCTACGGTGAGTCCATGACGACCAGCACCCCGACCCGACTCCACGGCCTCGACGCCACCCGCGCGTTCGCGTTGCTGCTGGGGATCGTGCTCCACTCCCTCATGCCGTTCCTGCCCGTCGGCACCTCCGGCCAGACGTGGCTCGTCGTCGACGACGAGACCTCGCTGGTGGCGCTGGCGGTGGTCTACCTCGTCCACCTGTTCCGGATGTCGCTGTTCATGGTGCTGGCCGGCTTCTTCGGCCGCATGGTGGTGCAGCGGCGCGGCACGCGGTCGTACCTGCGGGACCGGGCGAAGCGGATCCTGCTGCCCGCGGTGGTGTTCTGGCCGGTGGCGGTGCTGCCGCTGGGCCTGCTGGCCGCCTGGGCTGGCACCTGGGCACCACCGGCGGAGGCGTCGCCGCTGGCGGCCGTCCCGCCGGGGCAGCTGTGGTTCCTCCTCGTGCTGTTCGAGGTCGCCGCCCTGACGGTCGTGGGGAGCGCCGGCCTCCACCGCGCCCTGGGCGCGGCCCGGGCGGAGGCGTGGGCCCGCCGGGTCGGTGACCACCTCGCCGCCAGGTGGGGGCTGCTGGTGCCGATCGCCCTCACCGGGCTGGCGCTGCTGTGGCAGGGCGGGCACCCGTCGGCCGGCATCACCGAGCCGAAGACCCTGCTGCCCGAGGGCCCGTCGACGCTGGCGTACCTGACGGCGTTCGGCGTCGGCTGGTTCCTCCACGCCGCCCCGGGCTCGATGCAGCGGTTCGCCGCCCGCTGGCGCAGCACCCTCACCCTCGGCCTGGTGCTCGCCGCCGCCGGGTTCCTGCTCGAGGGCCAGGTGGCGCCGCAGCTGGTGTGCGTCGCCGGGGCGACCTGGCTGCTCACGGCCGGCCTGCTCGGTTGCGGCCTGCGCTGCTTCGCCGCCGAGAACCCCATGGTGCGCTACCTGGCCGACGCCTCGTACTGGATGTACCTGATGCACCTGCCGCTGCTGGTCGCCGTCGAGATCCCGATGGCCCACCTGGCGTGGCCGATGCTGGTGAAGCTCGCCGTCGCCTGGGCCGTCACCCTCACCGTGCTGCTGGTCAGCTACCACACGCTGGTCCGCTCGACGTGGCTCGGGGCGTGGCTCACCGGGCACCGTCGTACCACCCGGGCCACCGGCCCCGCCGTCCCGGTCGGGCGCTGACCCTACTTGCCGACGCCTGCGGTCATGCCGCTGACGAGGTAGCGGCGGCCGAAGGCGTAGAGGAACAGGATCGGCAGGAACGACAGCACCACGGCCGCGAGCACGACCGGGATGTCGGTGGCGTACTCCCCCTGGAAGGTCCACAGCGCCAGGGGCAGCGTGCGCAGCGACGGCGACTGGGTGAGGATCAGGGGGAACAAGAACCCGTTCCACGACATCAGCGCCTGGTACACCGCGACCGTCACCAGGGCGGGCTGGGTCATCGGGAACGCGAGCTTCCACAGCTTCTGCCACTCGGTGCACCCGTCGAGCGACATCGACTCGAACAGCTCCGACGGGATGTCGCGGATGAAGTTCGACAGGATGAGGATCGACAGCGGCAGCCCGAACGCGATGCCGGGCAGCATGAGCGCGGCGAGCGAGTCGTACATGCGCATCGAGATGATCAGCAGGTAGATCGGCACGATCGTCGCCTGCACGGGGATCGCCAGCCCCAGCAGGAACGAGCGGCGCACCAGGCCGATGAGCCGGCCCTCGCCGCGCACGATGGCGTACGACGCCATGAACGCGAACGTCACCAGCGGCACCACCACGCCGACCGCCACGATGAGCGAGTTGCGGAAGTAGCCGAGGAAGTCGGCGGCGACGACCCGCTCGTAGTTCTCGAGGGTGAACGGGTCGGGCAGGGCGAGCGGGTTGGAGCCGAAGTACGTCGAGGTCGCCTTGAAGCTGGTGGCGAACACGAAGTAGATCGGCACGATGATGACTGCGAGCCAGACCCAGCCGGCGAGGCCGCCGAGCCAGTTCCAGTGACGGATCCTGCTCATCTCACATCCCCTCCAGCTGGCTGCCGCGGGTGCCCTTGCCACCCAGCCGCTGCACGGCGAGCGCCAGGGTGAGCCCGATCACCACCAGCATCACCGCGAGCGCCGACGCCACGCCCATCTCGTTGCCCTTGAACCCGGTGAGGTACATGTCGAGCGGCAGGATCCTCGTCGCCGTCCCCGGGCCGCCGGCGGTGAGCACGAAGATGATGTCGAAGTACGTGAGGCTACCCACCGCCATGAGGGTCGACGACGTGATGATGGTGTACTTCAGCTGCGGCAGGGTGACGTAGAAGAACTGCCGCACCCGCCCGGCGCCGTCGATCATGGCCGCCTCGTACAACGACTTCGGGATCTGGCGCACCCCGCCTTGGTAGATGAGAGTGTGGAACGGGATGAACTGCCAGGCGATGATGAAGATCACCACGTACCACACCAGCGTCTCGTCGCCGAGCCAGCTCAGCGCCAGCTCGGGGATCTGCAGGCCCGCAGCGAGCCCGAAGTTGGGGTCGAGCAGCGTCTTGTACGTGATCGCGATGGCGGCGCTCGACAGCAGCAGCGGCAGGAAGAACAGGATCGCCAGCACCTGCCGGTAGCGCTGGTGGCCGGCGACGAACGTGCCGAGCAGGATCGACAGCGGCGTCTGCGCCAGCCACGAGAGCACGATGATCTTGAACGTGAGCCACAGGCCGTTCCACGTGGTCTCGCGGCCCAGCACGTCCTGCCAGGTCGCGAGCCCGTTGAACTCGATGGCGCCGATGCCGTTCCACCTGGTGAACGACAGGGCCACCACCCCGACGAGCGGCACCAGCGCGAACACGACGAAGAAGGCCAGCGCCGGTGCTGCGAACAGCACCAGGCTGGGCTTCTTCGTGGCGGGCCGGTGGCGCGTCGCGGTGGCGCCAGGGACCGTCGCGGTCACGTCACTTGCCGATGCTGGCGTTCATGGCGGTGACGAACTGCTCGGGCGTCACCTTGAGCAGGAACAGCTGCTCGATGTTCTTCAGCAGCTCCTCGGCCTGGGTGGGCTGCAACGCCTGGTCCCACGACTGCGTGAACGAGGTGGCCTCGTTGAGCCGCTCGTACACCCACGACAGGTACACCTTGTCGTCGGACTGGGCGATCTGGTCCTCCACGCCCTTGATCACCGGGATGGTGCCCGACTTCACGAACGCGGCCGCCTCGTCCTTGGTGAGCAGGCCGTCGGCGAGGTAGGCCTTGGCGATCTCCTTCTGCTTGGCGTCGGCCTTCGACGAGATCGACCAGTAGTTGGCCGGGTTGCCGACCAGCCCCTTGATGTCGCCCTTGCCGCCGGGCAGCGTGGGGAACCCGGTGAAGCCGAGCTTGCCCGACGACACGAAGTCGCCGCCGTTGGCCTTCATCGACCCGAAGGTCCAGCCGCCGTGCAGCATCATCGCCGCCTTGCCGGTCCACAGCAGCGCCTGGTCGGCGTTGCCGTCGGCGGCGATGGAGGTGAAGCCCTTCACGAACGCGTTGGCGTTGACGAGCTCCTGCACGCGGCGGCACATCTCCAGCACCGCCGCATCACCCCAGGCGTCCTTCTTCTGCTCGATGATGCTCTGGAAGATCTGCGGGCCGCCGATGCGGTCGAGCAGGTACTCCAGCCACATCATCGAGGTCCACCGCGACTGCCCGCCCAGGGAGATCGGGGCGATGCCCTTGCTGTTGAAGGTCTCCACGAGCGTGAGCAGGTCGTCCCAGGTCGTGGGCGGCTCGGCCCCGGCGGCCTCGAAGACAGCCTTGTTGTAGAACAGGATGATCGGCTGGCTGCCGTTGCCGGCGAGCGCGTAGATCTTGCCGTCGACCTTGGCGGCGTTCCACACCGTGGAGATGTAGCGGTCCTTCACCGCCGGGGTGGCCTCGACCCACGACGTGAGGTCCTCGACCTGGCCGTCCTGCGCGTACGTCCGCAGCCCGCCGCCGCCCCAGCCGTAGATGAGGGTGGGAGCCTGGCCGGCGCCGATGGCCGTGCGGATCTTCTGCTTGTAGGCGTCGTTCTGGAAGAACGTCAGGTCGACCTTGCCGACGCTCGACTTCGCGTTGAACGCCGCCACCGAGTCCTTGGTGATGCCCTCGTTGGGCTGGCCCGACAGCGCCCACATGCTCGCGTTGCCGGTGCCCCCCGAGCCGGACGCACCTGAGCTCGGGCCCGCCGTGCCGCACGCGGCAAGCGCAGCGCCACCGACGGCGGCGGCGCTGAGGGAGAGGAACGAGCGGCGGCTAGTGGTCATGGCGTCTCCTTCGACGGTACGAGCAGCGGAGCGGATTTGTTCCTGAGGTGATCGAATACCTGGAAGGGCCGGTTGTCAAGCACTTCTGCCGGTACGCCGCCAGGTTCACGACCCCGACGCAGACCGCCCGGCCGCCCACCCTGGTGAGGGCGGACGGCCGGGCGCTCGGGTCGCCGGATCAGGCGGGTGGCTGCTCGAAGGGGGCCGGCTGCTCGGCCACGACCGGCTCCTCGGGGGCCGGCTGGGAGGTCGCCGGGTCGGGATCGGTGTCGAGCATGGTGGCGGGGCTGACGGGCGGGGTGCCCGCGTCGTCGGTCTCAGACTCGTCGGCGTCGGCGCCCGGCGCCGGCACGAGCCGGACGGCGGTGCCGTAGGCGGTGACCTCGCTGAGGGCGCCGGCGATCTTGCCGCCGTCGAACCGTACCTCGACCACGGCGTCGGCGCCGGCGTCGACCGCCTGCTCGACCATCGCCGCGACCGCGTCCTGGCGGGCGCGGGTGAGCAGCGCCAGGGTCTCAGGGCCCACCTTCACGTCACGAGAGCGGGTGGTGACCCCCACCACGACCCCGACGACCTCGGCCACCTCACGGCCCGCCAGCGTCGCGGTGGTGACCACGGGGATGGCGGTCTCGACGTAGGGCGCCTTGCGGGACGCCGGCTCAGGCACGGGCGTCTCGGGCACCGGGGGCTGCGGCACCGGGCTCCACCCACCAGGACCGGGCGCGCCGGGGCCAGGAACCGGACCAGGCGCCCCAGGACCGGGCGCCCCGGGGCCAGGGGGCTGGGCCCCGAACGGCTGCTGCGGCGCCTGACCGGGCACCGGTCCGTAGGGTCCGGGCTGCGGCGGCTGCTGGTAGGGGGAGCCGTAGGGAGCGCCACCGTACGGACCGGGCGGCTGCGGCTGACCCGCGGGCGGCTGCCCGTAGGGCACCTGGGCGGGCTGCGGCTGACCGGGCTGGCCGAAGCCGGGACCCTGTCGCGGCGGGCCGAAGGGGTTGTGCGGTTCAGGCTGGCCGTACGTCATGAGCGAAGTCTAGGCGGCCGGGGTCACCCGCCGCCCACGTACCACCCGGTGAACGGTCAGATCGCGGCCGGGTCGGTAGGCTGACGCGGTGACCGACGAGAGCCAGCCCACGTTCGATCAGCGCGAGGTATCGGAGCAGATGCAGGTGCGGCGCGAGAAGCGTGCCCGCATGCTCGCCGAGGGCCGGCAGCCCTACCTCGTGCACGTGGACCGCACCCACTCCCTCAAGCAGGTGCGCGACGGCTGGCCGGCGCTG
This sequence comes from Actinomycetota bacterium, assembly GCA_041855725.1. Classification (GTDB taxonomy): domain Bacteria; phylum Actinomycetota; class Actinomycetes; order Propionibacteriales; family Propionibacteriaceae; genus JBHAES01. Next base: position 13,101 of record JBHAES010000197.1, on the reverse strand, counting down.
GAGCCGGGCCAGGAGACCGACGACGTGGTGGGCATCGGCGGCCGCGTCGTGTTCCTGCGCAACGCGGGCCGGCTGTGCTTCGCCACGCTGCAGGACGGGTTCACCGCCGACGACCCCGGCGAGCGGCTGCAGGTGATGCTGTCGCTGGCCGAGGTGGGCGACGAGTCGCTGGCACGGTGGAAGTCCGACGTCGACCTGGGCGACTTCGTCTACGTACGCGGGCGGGTGATCGCGTCGAAGCGGGGCGAGCTGTCGGTGCTGGCCGCCGAGTGGGCGATCGCGTCGAAGGCGCTGCGGCCGCTGCCGGTGCTGCACAAGGACCTGGCGGAGGAGACCCGGGTGCGGCAGCGCTACGCCGACCTGGTGGTGCGTCCCGAGGCGCGCGACATGGTGCGGGTGCGCTCCGCGGTGACGCGGTCGCTGCGCGACACGCTGCACGACGCCGGGTTCCTGGAGGTGGAGACGCCGGTGCTGCAGCTGGTGCACGGCGGGGCGGCGGCCCGGCCGTTCCGCACCCACCTCAACGCGTTCGACATCGACATGACGCTGCGCATCGCCCTCGAGCTCTACCTCAAGCGGGCGATGGTGGGCGGGGCCGACCGGGTGTACGAGATCGGCCGCACCTTCCGCAACGAGGGCATCGACTCCTCGCACGCGGCCGAGTTCACGATGCTCGAGGCGTACGAGGCGTGGGGCGACCAGCGGACCATCGCAGACCTCACCCAGCGGCTCGTCGTCGCCGCGGCCGACGCCGCGCTCGGCCGCCGGGTCGTCACCGCCGCCGACGGCACCGAGATCGACCTCGACGGCGAGTGGCGGTGGCTGCCGTTCTACCCGGGCCTGTCGCAGGTGCTGGGCGACGAGGTCACCCCCGACACCCCGCTGGCGACGCTGCAGGCCCACGCCGACGCCCGCGACGTGGAGTACGACCCCGCGCTGGGCGCCGGCAAGATGGCGATGGAGCTGTTCTCCGAGCTCGTCGAGCCGACCCTGCAGCAGCCGACGTTCGTCTGCGACTACCCCGCCGTCGCCCAGCCGCTGGCCCGCGAGCACCGCAGCGACCCGCGGCTCATCGAGGCGTGGGACCTCATCATCGGCGGCGTCGAGCGCGGCACCGGGTTCTCCGAGCTCATCGACCCCGTGGTGCAGCGCGAGCGGCTCGTCGCGCAGTCGCTCAAGGCGGCCGCCGGCGACCCCGAGGCGATGCAGCTCGACGAGGACTTCCTCGCCGCCCTCGAGCTCGGCGCGCCCCCGATGGGCGGCATGGGGCTCGGCATCGACCGGCTGCTGATGCTGCTCACCGGTGCCGGGATCCGCGAGACCATCCTGTTCCCCCTGCTGCGGCCCGCCGCGCACTGACGTCAGGTCGGCGGGGTGAGCACGGCCCGGCGGCGGAGCTGGTAGTCGCCGGGCAGCAGCACGCCAGCCACACGGCCCAGGTCACGCTCAGGGACCTCGAAGACCTCAAGGGTCACGGTCGCCTCGCGCAGGCCCTCGAGGCAGCTGCCGTCGACATGCCGGACCACGCTGGCGGGCAGCTGCCGGCCGTCGGTGAGCACCAGCGAGGGGCTGCACCACGCCGACTCGCCCGGGTCGCTCCACTGCAGGCGGGCCAGCACGAAGACCATCCCCGGCTCGGCGACGGCGTCCGCCGCGCCGCGCCGCGGCACCTGCGGCGCCGCCTCCAGCGACAGCAGCCGGACCCGCCAGCCCTCGTACGTCACCGCCATCCCCGGCGGCGCCTGCTCGACCCGGGTGCGGGCCCGCGCCATGTGGAACCCGCCCGTGAGGACGAGCAGCGACAGCGCCACCATGACCGTGGTCGCAGCCAGCAGCCAGTGGTCGGCGACCGACCGCGCCGCCGGACGCGACTCGTCGGGGCCGGGCCGCGAGACCACCGTCTCGACGGCGTCCGGCGGACCCCACGGGCCCGGCGCCCACGCCTGGTGCCCCTCGACGCCCGCGGCCGACGGCGGCACGGTGGGCGGCGGCGCGTACGCCCGCTGCGCCGGGACCTGCCCCGGGTGCACCGGCAGCGGTGCGGGGACGGTGTAGCTGAACCGGCCGGGATCGGCCCGGACGGGGGTGGTCGGCGACGACGGACCCTGCGCGGTCACCGGAGGGCCTCCTGCTCGAAGGGCGTCAGCCGCACCCGGCTGAACCGGGGCAGCCCCTCGACCCGCTCGCGGGTGAGGCCCGCGTCGACGAGGTAGGCGCGCTGCAGGGCGACGATGTCCTGCGTCACCGTCACCCGGAGCTGGGCACCCGCCAGCACCTCGGGCTCGACGTCGAACACCACGTCGCCGGTGCCCAGGTAGCCGGCGCCCGTCTGGTCGAGGTCGCGGACGGGGGTGTGCGGGTGGCCGTCACGGGTGACGAGCTCCACCACCACCCGGCTGCCCCGACCCGGCCGCGCCACCGACACGGTGGGCACCACGAAGTAGCCGCGCGCCACCCGGACGGGGGCGTTGTCGGCGTCGTGCAGGTAGGTCCCGAGCCGGACCGCGTCGACCCGCACCTCGGTGACCTCGTCGTCGAGCCGCAGCCACTGCCCCTGGGCGACCCGGATCGGGTGGCGGTGCGGGTCGTCGGGCGTGGCGGCAGCCACCAGCACCGCCGCGGCCACGAGGCTCAGCAGCATGATCGGCACCGCCGACCAGCGGACCCCCGAGACGAGCCGCCCCCACGTCATGCCGGCACCCCCGCCGGCTCGGGCAGCGGCGCCGCCTGGTGGTCGACCTCGACGACCGTCGCCATCGTGCGGTGGAACGCGACCCCGAGCAGGGTGAGCCGCAGCGGCTCGAACACGACCGCCACGGCGAGGTTCACCAGCGGCCCGGCCAGCATCCACACCGGCAGCAGGTGCCCGCCGACGGCGAGGCTGAGGGCCCGGTCGAGCAGCCGCTCCAGCGCCAGCAGGGCCCCGTACGCCAGCACGAACGCGCCGAGGAACGTGGTGCCGGTGCGCAGGATCAGCCGCAGCGACTGCCACGTGGGCAGGTACTTGTCGTCGACGTCCCCGAAGAAGGTCTGCTGCACCTCCAGCAGGAACCGCCGCACCCCGGTGGCGTCCGACAGGCGGCGGGTCAGCACGCGGGCGGCGCGGCCCGTCCGGTTCGCCACCACCGTGGGCGCCTCGCCCCGGCGCCACAGGTCGGAGACGCTCAGCACCCCCGACCCGTAGACGAGGGCCGCCACCGCGAGCCACAGCACCGGCTGCACCACCACGTCGAGCAGCTGCGGCCACCCCACCCCGACCACCCACCGCCACGCGGCGGTCACGACCGCCGGCAGGTCGATGCGTACGAGCGCGGCGACCTCGGCCAGCCCCGACCCCACCGCGTCGAGCCAGTCCAGGTACTGCCGGTCGAGCAGCCAGGAGCGCACGTTGCCGATCAGCCGGGTGCCCGACAGGATCAGCGTGAGCATGAAGAAGCCCTCCAGCAGCGCCGCCCCGAAGCCGAGCACGCGCGTGCCCGTACGGTCGTAGGCCGCATCGACCACCCGCCGCAGCACGTACACCACCGCCAGCACCACCACGACGATCACCGCGTCGCGCATCGTGCGCGGGTCGAGCGTGCTCAGCACGTCGGTGAACACGTCGTGGGTGATGGCGTACCCCTCCAGCACCACCTCCTGCGCCGATTCCTGCACCGTGCCGAACACGGCGTAGATGCCGAGGAACGGCAGCAGGGTCACGGCCAGCTGGTGCGAGACCGAGTGGTCGGCGCCCTCGGCGGCGGGCACCACCTCGTACATCCCCAGCCGGTCCCCCACCGTACGCAGCGCCAGCACCGTGCCCGACAGCGTCACCACGAACGACACCGACACGATCACCACCGACACCCACGCGTTGACGGTGGCCGCCCACGCCGCAGCCACCACCAGCAGCCGCCGCACCGTCCACGCCACCGTGATGATCGTCACCAGCTGCGGCAGCACCGTCAGCCACGTGCGCAGCGTGCCGAGGCCGAGGGCACCGAGGTGGCCCCACCAGTCCTTCACCGACACCAGCACCCTTGCGAGCCTATCCGTGGTCAGCTCGTCTACCCGTACGTGTCACGCGGGCCGCGCCCGCCCCGGACGCTGCGGCGCCCGTGGGACCACGACGGCGCGTCGGGGCCCCGCACCTCGATGCGCGTCACCGACCGCTCGCCCAGGCTCTCGTTGAGGCGGGCCACCACGGTGGGCGCGAGGGTGCGCAGCTGGGTGGCCCAGGCGGTGGAGTCGCAGCGGATCACGAGCACCCCGTCGGCGTACCCCTCGGGCCGGGCGTGCTCGGCGACCGTCTCGCCCACGATCGTCTCCCAGCGGCCCAGCACCACGTGCACGCTCACCTGGGTGCTCCACCCCTGCTCGGCGATCACCTTGTCGAGCACCGCGCCGGCCGGCTGCGGGTCGCGGGCGTCGGGGTGGGCGCCTGAGAACGTCGGCTCGACGGGGGCCTGCAGCGGCCGCTGTGCCCCCGGGCGCGGGCTCCGCCCCCGGGCCGTCCGCGCGATCCGCGACGCCAGGTCGAGGCCGGTGGGGTCGTGGTCGGCGATCCGCGGGTCGAGCGGGCCGAACGGGTCCTCCGGGTCACCCATCGCCGGCTCCGTCGTCGGGGGTGACGGTGCCGGCGCTGACCCGGTAGCGGCGGCCGGCGAGGGAGGCGGGGATGTCGTCGGCGACGGCGGCGGTGACGAGCACCTGCTCGGCCTCGAGCACGCCGGCGGCGAGGCGTTCGCGGCGGACCGCGTCGAGCTCGGCGAACACGTCGTCGAGGATGAGCACCGCCTCGATGCCGTCGCTGCGCAGCAGGTCGAACGAGCCGAGCCGGAGGGCGAGCGCGAGCGACCAGGACTCGCCGTGCGAGGCGTAGCCGCGGGCGGGCAGGTCCCCGATCTGGAGCAGCACCTCGTCGCGGTGCGGGCCGACGAGGGAGGTGCCACGGGCGATCTCGTCGCTGCGACGCTCGGCGCAGGCGGCGAGCAGCCGCTCGGCGACGTCGTCGCGGGTGAGGCCGGTGCCGTCGCCGAGGGCGGGGTCGGGCAGGCCGAGCACCTTCGACTGGTAGGTGGCGCGGGCGAGGTTGTTGGTGGGGGCGATCGCCGCGTACCGGTCGGCGACGTGCCCGGCGAGGTCCCGCAGCGTGGCGAGCCGGGCCACGAGCAGCTCGGCGCCGTGGCGGGCGAGCTGGGCGTCCCACGCGTCGAGGGTGGCGGCCGTCTCGGGCGCGGCGGCCCGCACCGTACGCCCCGACAACGACTTCAGCAGCGTGGAGCGCTGCCGCACCACCCGCTCGTAGTCGGCGCGCACCCCGGCGAGCCTCGGCCAGCGGGCCACCAGCAGGTCGTCGAGGAACCGGCGCCGCTGCGCCGGGTCGCCCTTGACGACGGCCAGGTCCTCCGGGGAGAACACCACCACGACGAGGGCGCCGAGCAGGTCACGGGCCCGCCGCAGCGGCGACCGGTTGAGCTGGGCCCGGTTCGCTTTGCCCGGCGTGATCTCCAGGGTGAGGGTGAGCGTACGAGGGTCGTCGCGGCCGGCCTGCACCCGCGCCGACGCGACCGCCCGCTGCTGCCCGGCCCGCACCAGCGGCACGTCGGAGGCGACCCGGTGCGACCCGAGCGTGGCGAGGTACTCGACCGCCTCCACCAGGTTCGTCTTGCCCTGCCCGTTCGGTCCGACGAACACCACCACCCCCGGCGCCAACGCGACCTGGACGGCCTCGTAGGACCGGAAGTCCTGCAGCTGCAGGTGGGTGACGAACACGGCTCCCCTCTCAGCGTCCTGCGTACGGGGCTGCCACCCTCGACTCGAGACGTGACCTCGGGCAGGGGTCAGCCGGGCAGGCGCATCAGCATGATGACGTGCTTGTAGTCGAGCACCGGGTCGCCGTCGATCTCGGCGAGCGCGGTGACGAGGCACGGCTTGCCGGGGGCGGTGAAGGCGAAGTGCACGTACGGTGCGTCGAGGGCGCCGAGGGCGTCGGTGAGGTAGTGGGGGTTGAACCCGGCGGCGGTGAGCGGCGGGTCGAGCGGGGTGATGTGCTCGACGGTGGCCGAGATCGCCTCGGACGCCTGCGCCTGGTCGCCGGTGGACGCCTCCAGGGTCACCGCGTCCTCGCCGATGAGCATCCGCAGGCTCGTGTTGCGCTCGGCGACGAGGGCGACGCGCTTGACGGCGGCGATGAGGTCGGCGGTCGAGGTGCGGACCGCGACGGCCGCCTGGATGTTCATCAGGTGCCGCACCTTGGGGAACTCGCCGTCGAGCAGGCGGGTGGTGATCTGACGCGACCCGCCGGGGCCCTCGCCCTGGAAGCCGATGAGGCCCTCGCCCGAGGTGGGCGAGGCGAGCGAGATGGTGACGACCTCGCCGCCGGTCATGGAGCGGGCCGTCTCGGCGAGCACCCGGGCCGGCACGAGGGCCGCACCCTCGACCTTCGGGTTCGCCGGGTTCCAGGTGAGCTCCTTGAGCGCCATCCGGTAGCGGTCGGTGGCGAGCAGCGACACCTCGTCGCCGACGATCTCGAGGCGGACGCCGGTGAACACCGGCAGCAGCTCGTCACGTCCGGCGGCCACGACCACCTGGCCCACGGCCTCGGCGAAGTCGGCCGACGCGACCGACCCGGTGGCCTCGGGCATCACGGGGAGCTCCGGGTAGTCGGCGACGTTCATGGTCTGCAGCGTGAACCGGGCCGACCCGCACACGAGCTCCAGCCGGGGCCCGGAGACGGTCAGCGTCACCGGCTTGGCGGGCAGCGACCGGGTGATGTCGGCCAGCAGCCGGCCGCTGACGAGCGCCTCGCCGCCCTCCGACACCTCGCCCGAGACGGTGATGCGCGCCGACGTCTCGTAGTCGAACGACGACAGCACCAGGGTGTCACCCTGCGCCTTGAGCAGCAGACCCGCCAGGATCGGCACGCTCGGGCGCGCGGGCAGGCTCCTCGCCGCCCAGGCCACCGCGTCGGCCAGAACGTCCTTCTCCACCCGGATCTTCACCGTCGAACCCCTCTCGTCCGCCCCGATCATAGCCAGCCGAGGCCGTCCGGGCAGGTGTCGCCGGACCCCGACGCCCAACCGTGACGAAGCGTGCCGCCAGGCGTACGCCGCCGCACCCGGGGGTGGCGCCACGGCCACCCGCCCCGACCAGAGCGGGCTGGAGAAGATCGGAGTCGATCTCGACTCCGATCTTTGGGGGCCGCTCGCACGCGGGTCGGACCTCCGCCTTCTGGCGGCGTGACGAGCCATCAGGGGGTGTCGAGGCAGAAGGTGGCGGTGTCGGAGGATCTGCCGTCGGCGCGCCGTACGACGACCTCGAGGCAGGTGCGGCCCGGCTGGACGGGGACGACGACGGTCGGGGTGTCGGTGGCCTCGAACCCGGTCGGCGTGCCGGGCACGACGACCCGCTGCAGGTAGGTGTCGCCGGGCTGCTGGTCGGGGTTGACCCAGGTGAAGGTGACCGTGTCGTGGTCGCGGACGCCGCGGCCGTCGACGGGCGCACTCACCGGTTCGACCGCGTGCACGGGGCGTACGTACGTGGGGGCGGCGGTCGCGGTCGTCGCCGCCCGGCCGCCGTTGAGCACGGCCAGCACCGCCACCACCACGACCACCGCGACGAGCGCAGCCACCGGGGCGAGCAGCCGACCCCACCGGCGCCGGCCCCCGGGCTGCGGACCGAGCCGGGCAGACAGCCTCGGAGCCGTCGGCTCGGCCCCGACCTGCGGGATCGACGGCCCCGTGAAGTCCAGGGGTGTGACGGCGACCCCCTCGCCGCGGCCGCGGCGGATCAGGTCGGCCTCGTACGCGCTCTCGCTGAGGCTGGGCACCCCCGGCCCGCCGGTGAACACCGTCTGGGCCCCGCTGGCGTCCCGGGCGAGGTCGGGGTCGATGAGCGGCGCGAGCACGGTGCCGGTCGGCTGCACGGCGACCCGCTCGTCGGCGGGGGCGTCCTCGCGGACCTCGATGGTCGTCACCGGCTGGTGCAGCTGAGCCTGCACCCCTTGCAGCGCCCGGGCGAGGTCGAGGGCGGCGGCGTAGCGTCGCAGCGGGTCCTTCGCCATCGCCGTCCGCAGGACCTGCTCCAGCGAGTCCGGCACGTCGACGCGGCCCGTGGCTGGCGGCGGCGCCTTGAGCACCCGTTCCCGGATCGCCTTGCGGCTGTTGTCGCCGCCCGGCACCACGAACGGGCTGTGGCCGGTGAGCATCGCCCAGATCGTGGCGGCGAGCGCGTACACGTCGCCCGAGGCGCCCATCGGCTCGTCGAGCACCTGTTCCGGCGGTGCCCACGACGGCGAGAACGCGGCCGCGCCGGCGCCCGTGGTCGTCGAGACGGAGATGCCGAAGTCGGTGAGCGCCGGTCGCCCGTACTCGGTGAACAAGATGTTGGCAGGCTTGATGTCGCGGTGCAGGATGCCGAGCCGGTGCGCGGTCTCCACCGCCCCGGCGACCTGGATGCCGACCTCCAGCGCCTTCGCCACCGACAGCGGCCGCTGCCGGATCCGCGTCCCCAGGTGCTCGGGCCGGCACATCTCCATCGCCAGGTAGGGACGCCCGTCGGCGGCGACCCCGGCCGCGAAGATGCTCACGATCGACGGGTGGTTCGACAGCTTCGCCATCAGCCGCGCCTCGTCGCCGAAGTGTCGCCGCGCCTCGTCGCCGAGCCCCTGCAGCAGCACCTTCACCGCCACGTCGCGCATCGTCGCCAGCTGCTCGTAGCGGAACACGTCGGCGAACCCGCCGGCGCCGAGCGGCGCCACGTAGCGGTAGCCGTCCAGGTCCGGCGGGGTCGAGCGCGGGCGGGTCACCGGAGCCGCTCCACCACGATGTGCACCCCCTGCGTGAGCAGCAGCACGTCTCCGGCCTGCACCATCTCCTCCTGGTGGTCGGGCAGCTGGCGGGCCGGCCGGCCACGGCGCTGCAGGTAGGTGTGGTTGCTGGAGCCGAGGTCGACCGCGAGCACGTGCCAGTCCTGCAGCCGGATCGCCAGGTGGCTCGACGACACCCGCTCGTCGGGCACGACGCACAGGTACGGCGCCAGGTCAGCCACCCGGTCGGCCGACGGGTTGCGGCCCACCACCACCGTGCGGGTCAGCTCGAGCCGGCTCCCGTCGGGCAGCAGCAGCGTGCCGAGGCTCGGCCGGGGCGCCCGGTGCGCCTCCCCCACGAGCGGCGACCCGCACTCCCGGCACCCCGTGGCGTGGGGAGGGTTGGGGTGCCCCGTCGCGCACGTGCGCGCCAGCACCATCGGCGTCACCGGGTCGACCGGGGCGTACGGGGGGTCGTACGCCGACGAGGGTCCGTACGCCGCCGAGCCGGGCGACGCGGCCCAGGCGGACGCCGCCGGGGGCGCGCCGAGCACGGTCGGGGCGTCGTGGCCGGCCGGCTGCGGGTGGGGCGGACCGGACGGCCACAGCAGCTCCGTCGGTCGGTGTCGGGTCCGGTCGGGGTCGTTCCGTACGGGCTCGTCGACGTCGTCGCGGGCGACGGTGAGCCCGTCGTGGTCGTCGTCCCAGGCGCTGCGACGCACCGTGAGCTCGTCGGTGACGCCGGCCACCTGCCACGACACCCGTCCCGCCGCCACCACCCCGCCGGTGACGGGCCGGGCCGCGGCCTCGGCGTCGGCCACGGTCGCGGCGCGGCCGAGCCGTACCCATTCCTGCGGGCCGACGGTCTGCTCCTGCCAGGTGTCGGCGCCGGCCAGGTCCCCGGCCGGGGTGCTGGCCTCGAACCCGCCCCGGACCGCGACGCGCCAGCCGTCCTCGTCGCGTACGGCGACCGCCGCCCCCGCCACCGCGTCAGGGTCGGGGTGCCACAGCCGCCGGCGGACCTCGTGCAGCGCGCGGTCGGCCCCGCCCGCCGCGCCTGCGCCCGACGCGGCGAGGGCCACGAGGTCCTGCCACAGCAGGCAGGCCACCGGCAGCGGCACGGCACCGTCGAGCAGCGCGAACCCGCCGGGCCACACGAGCGCGTGGTCGGCGCCCGCCACGTACCGCACGGCCTCAGGCATGCTCACCCTCCGCCCCGGAACCCGCCTCGCCGATGGCGTCCACCACCACGACGGTCACGTCGTCGACGGCCCCGCCGCGGACGGCGGCGCGCAGCAGCGCCCGGGCCGCGTCGGTGGGCCCCGGCTCGGCCGACAGCACGGCGGCGAGCGTGGCGTCGTCGACCACCCTCGTGAGCCCGTCGGTGCAGACGAGGACCCGGTCACCCGCGGCGGCAGGCAGCAGCCACTGGTCGGCCAGCGGCACGCCGCGACCCAGCGCCCGCGTGAGCAGGGTGCTTCCGGCCGCGACCTCCTCGGCACCCGCGTCGCGCAGCTCCTGGGCGAGCGTGTGGTCGGTGGTGACCTGGCGCAGCACGCCGCCGCGCAGCAGGTAGACGCGGGAGTCGCCGATGCCGACCACCAGCCAGGCCGGGTCGCCGTCGTCGACGGCCCACGCCACCCCGGCCAGCGTCGAGCCCGGCTCGGGTCCGCGCCCGTCGGCCAGCGCCGCCACGTCGGCGGCCGCGGCCCGGATCGCCGCCCCGACCGCCGCCGGTCGTACGGTGGGCGCCCCGACCAGCGCCTCGAAGCGTCGTACGACGGCGCCCGACGCCGCCTCGCCGTGCCGGTGCCCGCCGACCCCGTCGGCCACCACGAACACCGGCGCCGAGGCGAGGAACGCGTCCTCGTTGCTCCCCCGCGGCCCCGGGTGGGTGAACGCGCCGGACTCGAGCCGCAGCCGGCGGGCAGGCACGGGGTCGGGCGCGGCGGCCCGGTGGGCGGTCGTACGGGCAGCGGTGACGGTCATCGGATCTCGATCCTGCGGCCGCCGAAGACGACCCGGGCACCGACGGGCAGCCGCACCGTCCGACCCGGTTCCACGGTGGCCAGCCGGTCGCCAGGGCGGCGGGCCACGGCGACCCCGTTGGTGGAGTGGAGGTCGATCAGCCAGGCCCCCTGCCCGTCGCAGCCCACGACGAGGTGCGTCTGCGAGAGCCGGCGGCTGGGGTCGTCGAGGGGGTAGGGCCGGGCGTCGGCATGGTCGGCCGGCGGCACCGGGCCGCGGCCGAGCACCACCGGTGGCGCGAGGGGGATCACGGTGCCGTCGTCCAGGAGCGCGGTCGGCCCGGTGGCCAGCGGGGCCCGCACCACGAGCGGCCGAGGCGCAGCCACCGGCACCGGCCCCGCGACCCGCGGCCGGGGACCGACGTCGACCCCACCGGCCACGCCCCCCGAACCGGGCGAACCCGAGGTGCCAGGTGCGGGAAGATCGACAGCACCTGGCACGAGCCCCGTCGGCTCCTCAGGGAGACCAGGTCCCGCAGCGCCTGCCTCAGGCCCCGATCGGACGTGCGGCAGGCCGGCGCCACCAGTCGCGACACCGTCCGCGGGTGCGTCCGGCGCGGACGGCTCGCCGCGTCCCCGGGTCACGTCGGTCATGACGCCCCCCGCCGCAGCCACGACGGCAGCGACCAGGTCCGTGGCGTGGCCGGTCGTACGAAGGAACGCAGCGAGCACCAGGCGAGCGCCCGGCGCCACCAGGGCAGGCCGGCGCGCATCCGGGTGAGGGTGGCGTCGGTGTCGGCCCACACGGCGGCGGCCGCCGCCTCGGTCGGCGGGTGGGCGCCGAACACGCCGGCGTCGATCCGGACGGCGAGCTGCGGCGCCTGCGCCTGCGGGAAGCGGGCGGCGAGGCGGGCGGCCGACTCGCGCCGGGTCGGTACCGCGTCGAGGCGGTGCCCGAGGTCGGTGGCGGCGTCGACCACCTCGTACCACGCGCCGCCGACCCGGACGGCGAGGTCGGCCGCCGTACGCCGCCGGCGGCACCGGGTCCGCTTCGCCGCCCCGATGAGCAGGAACGGGGTGGCGACGACCACGGTGACGCCGATGACCCCACCCGCCACGGCGAGCACCCGCAGCCAGGCGTCGGCCCCGTCGTGCTGGTCGGAGTCGGCGCGGCGCCCCTCGTCGTCGGCGGCGGGGTCGTCGACGGTGCCGGGCACCTCCGGCGGCGGCACCACCTGGGGCCGCGGATGGTTGCGTGGCTGCTCGGTCGGCGTCTGCGGCACCCGGTCGCGGCTCGGGGTGGGGTCGAACCGGGCCCAGCCGGCCTCGGTGGGCGCCTCGACCCACACGTGGGCGGTGGCGCCCGTGACGTCGAGCACGCGCTCTGCGGCGTCGGGCGCGCCGGCGTCGTCGGGGTAGAAGCCGACCACCACCCGGGCCGGGATCTGGAGCTGGCGGGCCATGAGCGCCATGAGCACGGCGTACTGCTCGTCGTCGCCCACGAGCTGCTGCGCGGCGAGCATCGCGCCGAGCCGCTCTGCGTTGTGCCCCGACCGGGACCGGCCGTCGGAGCCGTTGGAGTAGTAGCCCGTCGTCGCCAGGTGGTGCTCGATGCGGCGCAGCTGCTCCAGCGGGCTGGTGGCGTCGCCGGTGACCTCGGCGGCCAGCTTCGACACCGCCTCGGGCACGCGGCGGTCGCTCACGGGGCCACGGCGGACGACGGGCGCCTCGGCGGTGTCGACCGGGGGCAGCACCACCGACAGCGCGTACCGGTCGCCCGCGGCCACGCCCGCCGTGGTGAGGAGGGTGTCGGCGCGGGTGCCCAGGTAGAGGGTGTCGGTCTGGGCCCGGGCGGCGGGCCCGGTGAACGCGACCCGGCGCACGTCGCCGCCACCGGGCAGCCACATGCCCTCGTAGGCGACCACGTCGACGGTCAGCTCGGCGGGGGTGCCGGGCCCCTCGCCGTAGCGCCGCTCCCCCATCCGTACGAAGCCGGCGGTGGCCGACGACATCGAGAACACCGTGCCGTCGTAGTGGTCGAGGGAGGCGAGGCGCAGCCGGGCGCCGGCGGGCAGCCCGGCCACCCGGAACAGGGTGACGTCCTTCTGGTCGAGCTCGAGGTAGCGGTACTGGGCCAGCGGGGTGGCGTAGTCCTCGATCGACAGCGGCGGCTCCACCAGCTCGCGCAGCACGTGCCGGCGCGGCGTGGCCCAGGCGAGCAGCGGCGCGGCCACGAGGGCGAGCGTCGCGGCGCCGACCACCACGGTCGCCGCCGGTCCGTACGCCCGCAGCGGCGACTGCCGCTCCCCGCCGCCGACGAAGATGCTCGGGTCGGACCCGGCCGCC
>JBHAES010000196.1:0-9265 GCA_041855725.1 Actinomycetota bacterium | reverse complement strand
CGCCACCCACCTCACCGGGACCATCAGCCGCCCCACCCGGCCGGTCGCCCGGGCCAGCAGGGTGGACCCGGGGACGCCCAGCACCCCCAGCGGGCTCATGCGGGCCCGGGCCTGCCGGTCGGCCGGGTCGAGCAGGCACGTCGCGACCACCCCCGACACCAGCGGCGAGCGCGCCGCGACCTCGCACGCGAGCAGCCCGCCCATGCTGGCCCCGACCAGGACGAGCGGGCGTCCGTCGTCGTCGGCGGCCACGAGGTCGAGGAGCAGCCGGACCCAGTCGTCGTAGCGGACGCTGCGGGGGTCGGGTGCCCTCGTCCGCCCGTACAGCGGCAGGTCGACGGCGGCGACGTCCAGGCCCTGTTCGGCGATCAGCGCCGCGAAGGGCCACAGCGCACCGCTGTGCCCGCCGACCCCGTGCACCATCAGCACCCGTACGCCGGCGTCGGGGCGACGACGACGAGCGACCTGCACCCGGTGACCCTGCCAGAGCCACCACGTCTCGTCGGGCGGGCGGGCACCGGTCGAGCGCAGGCCCGCAGGCAGGAAGGTGGCGTAGGCGCTGGGACCGGCCGGGCGACGGGTACGACGCATCGCCCCAGGGTAGGTCCTGCCCCGAACCCCTCGGCCGGGCCCAGCCCGCGCCCACCCCCGTCCGCCGGCTACTCCTTCATCCGGCCCCCGTCGATGCGGTGCTCGACGGCGCCCATCTCGAGCACGTCGTCGGAGTCGTGGGTGGTGAAGACGAGGGTGCGGCCGGCGGCGACGAGCTCGCGCAGCAGGTCCTTGGCGGCGGCGCGGCTGGCGTCGTCGAGGGCGGTGAACGGTTCGTCGAGCAGCAGCACCTGCTGGTCCTCCATGACCGCCTGCACGAGGCCGATCTTCTGCACCATGCCCTGCGAGTACGACTTCATCGGCTGCGGGGTGGCGGGGTCGAGGCCGAGGCGCTCCAGGTAGCCGACGATCTGCTCACGGCCCACCCGGCCGCGGATGCTGGCCAGGATCTCCAGGTTCCGCAGCCCGGTCTCGCCAGGGATGTACCCGGGTCGGTCGATGATCACCCCGAACGAGTCGGGGTACGTACGCCCCCGCGGCAGGAACGCGGGCGCGATCGTGACGGTGCCCTCGTCGGGGCGCAGGATGCGGCACATGAGGCGCAGCAGCACCGACTTGCCGGACCCGTTGTGGCCGCGGATCGCGTGCACGCTGCCGCGGTCGACGGCGAGCGAGACGCCCGTGAGCACCGGGCGACCCCGGAACGACTTGGTGACGTCGCGCAGCTCCAGGATGCGGTCGTCGGTCATGGCTGGCCTCTCTTGTCGACGGTGGCGAGCAGGGCCGTGACGAGCGCCACGACCAGGACGGGGAGGATGACGCTGGCGGTGACGAAGCCGCCGACGTCGAGGGCGAGCACGGCTGCCGGGTCGTCGGCGTCGACACCGGCCGCCTCGCTGATCAGCCACGAGGCGCCGCTCAGACCGGCCGGCGGCACCCGGAACGCGCCCAGCACCACGAGGGCGCCGAGGGCGCCGAGGGCGTGCTCCGCGCGGCCGGAGTACCACCGGGCCCCGGCGACGACGAGGATGGCGACCCACAGCTGGAGGGCACTGTTGACGAGCAGGTGGTAGGCGGTGGCCAGCCAGGCGGCGTCGAGCACCACCAGCTGGCCGCCGGCGGCCAGGGCCGCCACCACCAGGGTGTACGGCAGCAGCGGCCACGCACCCCAGCGGACCCAGCCGAGCATGCGCCGGCGCCACCAGCGGCGTGCCGAGCCGTGACGCAGGGCGAGGTTGACGAAGTCGTTGTCGAGCTCGTGCTCCAGCCGCAGCAGCACCACGTACGCCGGGCCGAGCAGCACGATCACCTGGTAGAGGTACGGCAGCACCTGCAGCTGCCACGGCGCCGAGCCGGCGAAGACGGCCCACACCCGCTCCAGGGCGGTGCCGTCGGGGTGGACGGCGACCATGGCGGCGGTGGCGGCCACGGTGACGGCGGTGAGCACGAGCAGGTCGAGGTGCCGCTGGGTCCGCGCCGCCGCCCACACCTCTGCGCCCGCCCCGGCCAGCACCGCGGCCACTACCAGCAGCACGGCGACCGCGACGGCCACGGCGAGCAGCCCGCCGGCGAGCCCGCCGTCGTCGATGACGGCCCCGGGCAGCCGGAACGGGGCCGACAGCAGCCGTACGCCGGGGACATCGGTCTGGAAGCCGACGACCACCAGCACCCACAGCAGCCCCGCAGCGCCCAGGCCGACGCTGCGACCGCGGGTGCCGGCCGCGACGACCACGGACATGGCAACCGCCAGCCCCACCCCCCATGCCACCGGCGCCAGGGCGGTGAGCAGCCATGGCGGCGCCGGCGGGGCCGGCACCTCGGCCAGCATCAGGGCGCTCCACCCGGTCGCCACCACCATGCCGGCAGATGTGGCCACGGCGGCCGCCATCACGACGGCGGACAGGGGCGCCACCTGCCGCAGGCTGTCAGACCCGACGGCCACCAACCACCGCAGCGGCGACCCGTACCTGAGGCGCAGGCCCGGCTCGCCGAGCACCTCGCCGCGCCGGTGGGCCACGACGAGGCTCAACGGCAGCAGCAGGTAGACGACGAGGTACGGGTTGCCCGCCACGCCCAGCAGCTGGTCCCACACGTTCCCGCCCGGGCCGCGCTCCCACCGCACCAGCGCGCCCATCGCCGCGGCGAGCACGGCGGCGACCACGGTCGGCCACCCGGACACCGGGAACAGGGCCCACCGCCTCACCGCAGCACCCTGTCACTGGCACCGACGGGGGGCGGTCCGCACCGTCCACGCCATGAGGCCCACCGCGAGCACGACGAGCACCCCCAGCTGCGGCAGCGGCTGCCACCAGGGCAATTGGGTGAGGTTGAACGGGGTGACGGTGGCGGGCGAGAACGCCTCCGCCCCCGCGACGGCCATCGCGAACGTGACAGCGAAGAAGGCGATCCACGGCAGGCTCAGCCCGAGCGCCCGCTGCGGCACCAGCAGCACCGTCGAGAGGGTGAGCCAGGCATAGACGACGGCGTGCACCGTCAACCACCCGGTGATCACGGCGACGTAGGCCCAGTCCCCGTAGCCGGCCACCTGCGAGAACGTCGAGAACGTCTCCGGCGTGTAGGGCCGCCCACCGGCGTAGAGGTTCGGGTGGAACGTGGGCCGAGTGGCCAGGCTCACCAGGTAGAGCGCCGGCAGCAGCGGCGCGAACGCGAGCCCGGTGACCACCAGGCACCGGCCGTAGCAGGCGAGCACCAGACGCCGGATGTCACCGCGCACCGCCGCGTAGGTGAGGAACCGGCGGCTCGTCTGTGCGGAGAACGGGAACACGAACGGCAGCGCCGCCAGCAGCGGGAACAGCAGCCCGATCACGTTCAGTTGCAGCATCAGCACGAAGTAGTCCAGCTGGAACGCCAGCGCGTGCTCCTCCTGCACGAGGAGCACGACGACCGCCGGCAGCACGCCGGCGACGACGTGGAGCGCCCCGATCCCCAGCCATCCGACCGGCAGCGTCGCCGGGAAGCGGGGCGTGCGCCCAGCAGGGGTGGCCTGGTCACCGACCACCCCTGCCGAGGGAGGCTGCGCTATGCCGCGTACCACGACCCGACCACCTGGGCGTCACCGGGGGTGGTCGGGCCGTTGCGGAACCCGACCCGCACGCTCGGCCCCGCGTGGAGGATGGTGGGCAGCGGCCTCGTCGTCGCGTCGTCGACTCGCACCCGGCCACAGCAGGGGCCGCCGTTGATGGTCTCCGTACGAGCGTTCACCCTGCATCGTCCTTCGACACCGGTGGAGAAGACCATGCCTGGGGCATCGGTGACGCTCTTCACCACGAAGCCCGTCGTGCTGCCGCCCTGCGTGCCGTGGTCCGTGTGCGCCGCGGCAGCCCCTCCCGGCAGAAGAGCGGCCGCCGCCGGTCCTGCGGTTGCAGCCCTACGAAGAATCATCGCGGGTCTTCTTTCGCTTCGATGCGTTCGGGGGTGAGTGAAATCCCGCGGGCATCGTCGCAGCACCACCGAGGTCACGTCAAGACTTCAGGAGAGGTCCGTCGGTGACGAATGTGATTCGTTTCAAGGCGCGTGGGCCTGCGTTCAATCGTTCGCCCGTTGCCGAGTCATCGGTTGACAAGCACGTACTGCACCCGGAACCCGGCGGCCTCGAGGTCGGTGACGATGCCCTGGGCGTTGGGGGTGTTCACGCCGAGCACGACGGTGGAGCGCTCGCTGCCCCGGTAGACGGCGACGTGCTGCACGTTGGCGTGGTGGGCGGCGGTGATGGCGCCGAGCTTCTCGAGGGCGCCGGGCACGTCGAGGGCGTCGATGGTGAGCCGGGTGCCGCGGTCGCGGAAGCCGAGGATCTCGATGAACGCGTCGAGGATGGCGCTCTCGGTGATCACCCCGACGAGGCGGCCGTCGTCGACCACGGGCAGCATCTCGATGCGGCGGTCACGCATCAGCACCGCGGCCTCCTCCAGCAGGGCGCCGGGCGCGACGGTGACCGGGTCTGGCGTCATGATCGAGGAGACCTTGAGCTTGTTCATGAGGTACGTGATCTCGCCGGCGCTGAGGCTGGTGGCGCGCGACGGGCCGGCGGCGTCGACGTCGCCCTTGGAGAGCACTCCCACCACGCGGCCGTCGCGGACGACCGGCAGGTGGCGGATGCCCTTCTCCTTCATGAGGGTGACGGCCTTCGGCATGGTGTCGTCGGGCCCGACGGTGAACGGCTCGGCGGTCATGCGGTGGTGCACGAACATGTCAGCCTCCCAGGTAGGCCTTGCGGATGTCGTCGGAGCCGGCCAGGTCGGCGGCGGGGCCCGACAGCACGATGCGGCCGGTCTCGATCACGTAGCCGCGGTGGGCGACCTGGAGCGCCATGTTGGCATTCTGCTCCACGAGCAGGATCGTGGTGGACGACTCGGCGTTGAAGCGGCCGATGATGTCGAAGATCTCCTGCACCAGCAGCGGCGCGAGCCCCATCGACGGCTCGTCGAGCAGCAGCACCCGGGGCCTGGCCATCATGGCGCGTCCCATGGCGAGCATCTGCTGCTCGCCGCCCGACAGGGTGCCGGCGCTCTGCCGGCGCCGCTCGGCGAGCACCGGGAACCGGTCGAACACGGCGTCGTAGTCGGCGGCGAGCGCCGCCTTGTCGCCCCGCGAGCGGCGCAGGTAGGCGCCGAGCTCCAGGTTCTCCTGCACCGTCATGGTGGCGAACACGCGGCGACCCTCGGGCACCTGGCTGATGCCGCGGCGTACCCGGCCCTGCGCCGACAGGCGGGTGATGTCGGTGCCGTCGAGGGTGATCGTGCCCGCCGTGGCCCGGGTCAGGCCCGAGATCGTGCGCAGCGTGGTGGACTTGCCGGCGCCGTTGGAGCCGATGAGGGTGACGATCTCACCCTCGCCGACCTCCAGGGTGACGCCCTTGAGGGCGTGGATGCCGCCGAAGTGCACGTCGAGGCCGGTGATCTCAAGCACGGGGGACCTCCTCGCCCAGGTAGGCCTCGACGACCTTCGGGTCGCCCTGCACCTCGGCCGGGGTGCCCGAGGCGATGAGGGTGCCGTGGTCGAGCACGTACAGCCGCTCGCACAGCGTCATCACCAGCGACATGTCGTGCTCGATGAGCAGCACCGACAGGCCCAGGTCGTCGCGCAGGTCACGGATCAGGCGGGTGAGCGCGGCGGTCTCGGCGGGGTTCATGCCGGCCGCCGGCTCGTCGAGCAGCAGCAGCGTCGGGTCGGTGGCGAGGGCCCGGGCGATCTCGAGGTGGCGCTGCTCCCCGTACGAGAGGTTGCGGGCCTGCTCGTCGCGCTTGCCGGCCAGGTCGAGGCGTTCCAGCAGGGTGAGGCTGCGCTCGCGGATGGCCCGCTCGTGGGCGGCGAACCCGAGCAGCCGGGTGAACGAGGCCACCAGCGGGTAGCGGGTCGTCTGCTGCGCGGCGATCATGACGTTGTCGAGCACGGTGAGGTTCTTGAACAGGCGGATGTTCTGGAACGTCCGGCCCACCCCGGCGCGGCAGATCGCGTACGGCCGCCGCCCGCCCAGCGAGAGCGGGTCGCGGCCCTCGCGGTGGAACGTGATGGTGCCCGCCGACGGCGGGTAGACGCCGGTGAGCAGGTTGAACACGGTGGTCTTGCCGGCGCCGTTGGGCCCGATGAGGCCCACCAGCTCGCCCGGCTCCAGCCGCAGCGTGACGTCGGAGACGGCGGCGAGGCCGCCGAAGTTGCGGGTGAGGCCGCTCACCTCGAGGATCGGGGTCACGGCCGCTCCTCCCCGCGCCCGCCTCGCAGCCTTGCCGGCACGAGCCGCCGCAGCGCCGACCAGGTCAGCTCGCGGTCGCCCATGATGCCCTGCGGCCGGAACACCATGATCCCCACGAGCACGAGGCCGTAGACGATCATGCGGATCGCCGGCACGCTCTGGGTGGCGGTCGACAGCAGGCCCAGCAACGCCGCCGCGATCACCGACCCCGACAGCGAGCCCATGCCGCCGAGCACCACGATCACGAGGATGTCGATCGACTTGAGGAACCCGAACTGGTCGGGCTTGATGAAGAAGAAGTACGAGGCGTACATGCCGCCGGCGACACCGCCGAAGAATGCGCCCACCACGAACGCCAGCACCTTCGCGTACGTCGAGGAGACGCCGACCGACTCGGCGGCGATCTCGTCCTCGCGGACGGCGACGCAGTCGCGGCCGTGCCGGGAGCGCAGGAAGTTGCGGATCAGCAGCAGCGTGCCGGCGGTGAGCAGGAACGCGCTGGGCCAGTCGAGGAGCAGCGGGATGTCGTTGAGGCCCGCCGCGCCGTTGGTGACGTCGAGGTTGAGCAGGGTCACCCGGATGATCTCGGCCATGCCGAGGGTGGCGATGGCGAGGTAGTCGCCGCGCAGCCGCAGCGTCGGCAGGCCGATCAGCAGCCCCACGAGCGCCGCCGTCCCCCCGCCCAGCAGCAGGCCGACCACGAAGCCGCCCGGCGTGGGGAACGCGATGGTGACGAACGCCGTCACGTACGCCCCCAGCGCCATGAACCCGGCGTGGCCCAGCGAGAACTGGCCGGTGAACCCCGTGATCAGGTTGAGGCTGGCGGCCAGCACGATGTTGATGCAGATGGTGATGATCGTGATCAGGGTGAAGTCGTCGATCACCCCGGCGACGATCAGGCCCTGCACCACGGCGAACACGCCGAACAGCCCGGCCGCCTTGAGCAGCACGCCCGTCACGCCGCTGCCCGCCCGGCGCACGGGGGCGGACACGCCGGCGGCGGCGTCACCGGGGACGTCGGGACTGGTCACGACGGCGCCGTCGGGGGTGGGGGAGGTGTCGTCGGCGGCCACGGTCACACCTTCTCCCGTACGTTGGTGCCCAGCAGGCCCGACGGCTTCACGATCAGGATCCCGATGAGCACGACGAAGACGACGGCGTCGCGGGCCAGCGAGTAGCCGACGCCGCTGACGAGGGTCTCGATGCCGCCGATCGCGTACGCCCCGAGCAGCGCGCCGGGGATCAGCCCGATGCCGCCGAGCACGGCCGCGACGAACGCCTTGAGCCCCGGCATGATGCCCATGAGCGGGTCGATGGAGTTGTAGTAGACGCCGACCAGCACGCCTGCGGCGCCGGCGAGCGCCGAGCCGATGGCGAACGTGGCCGAGATGGTGGCGTCGACGTCGATGCCCATGAGGCGGGCCGCCTCGGGGTCGAGCGAGACCGCGCGCATCGCCTTGCCGACCCGGGTGCGGCGTACGACCAGCTGCAGCGCCACCATCAGCACCACGGCGGTGCCGATGATGAGCAGCTGCTGGTTGGCGATGGTGACCCCGCCGACGACGAACCGGCCCGTGAGCCACCCCGGCAACGGCGGGTAGCTGCGGACGCCGGCGCCGAAGACGTACATCATCGTGTACTCGAGCACCAGCGACACCCCGATGGCGGTGATGAGCACGGCGATGCGGGCCGAGCCACGCAACGGCCGGTAGGCGACCCGTTCGATGACCACCCCCAGCAGGCTGCAGGCGCACATGGCGATCACCAGCGACTCGAAGAACCCGAGCCGCAGCGTCGTCATGCACAGGTAGCCGACGTAGGCACCCACCATGTAGACGTCGCCGTGGGCGAAGTTGATGAGCTGGATGATGCCGTAGACCATCGTGTAGCCCAGCGCGATGAGCGCGTAGATGCTGCCGATCGACAGCCCGTTGATGAGCTGCTGCATCACATCGGCCATGGTGCCCCCTGTCTCAGGCCTGGGGCCGGGGCCGCCGGGGCACGCCCGGCGGCCCGGCGTGGTGGGTCAGGACGCGACCTTCTCGCTGCTCTCTTCCACCCCACGTGCGAGCCTGATCACGACGATCTCCTTCACCGGGTTGTGGTTGGCGTCGATCGACAGGGTGCCGGTGACGGCGGGGAAGTCCTTCGTCGCGGCGAGCGCCTCCTTCACCGCCTCGCCGGTGACGGCGGAGGCGCGTCCGATCGCGTCGGCGACCAGCCGCCCGGTGTCGTAGCCGAGCGCGTGGAACGCGTTGGGCTCGGCACCGTACTTCTTCTTGAACGCCTCGATGAACGTGGTGACCTTCGGGTCCTTGTCGAGGGCGCTGTAGTGGTTGGTGTAGTAGACGTCGTCGAGGGCGTCGGCGCCGGCGAGCTTCACCAGGTCGGGCGAGTCGTAGCCGTCGCCGCCGAGGATCGGGGCGGTGATGCCCAGGCCGCGGGCCGCCTTCACGATGAGGCCGACCTCCTGGTAGTAGCCGGGCAGGTAGATCACGTCGAACGTCTGGCCCTTGATGCGGGTGAGCACGGCGTTGAAGTCCTTGTCGCCCTTCGCGTACGCCTCGTCGGCGACGACGGTGCCGCCCTTCTCGGTGAACCGCTTCGTGAAGTTCTCGGCGAGCCCCTTGGCGTAGTCGGACGAGCTGTCCTTGAGCACGACCGCCTTGGTGGCGCTGAACTCGCTGACGGCGTAGGTCGCCATCGCCGTGCCCTGGAACGAGTCGTTGAAGCAGGTCCGGAACACGTACTGCTTCACCCCCGACGCGTCGACGGTCACGTCCTCGGCGGTCGCGGAGCCCGAGATCACCGGCACCTTGGTGCGGGTCGCGACCGGGATCGTCGCCTTGACCGCACCCGAGGTGGCCGGGCCGATCTGGCACACCACCTTGTCCTGGCTCATCAGCTTGGTGGCCAGCGTGGTCGCCTCGGCGGCGTCGGACTTGTTGTCGTAGGTCACGAGCTCGATCGTGGTGCCGCGCACCCCGCCTGCGGCGTTGATCT
>JBHAES010000195.1:0-7207 GCA_041855725.1 Actinomycetota bacterium | reverse complement strand
CGTGTTCGAGGTGACCCTCGTCAACGACGGCACGATGGGCCACTCGATCGACTTCCACGCCAGCAACCTGGCGCCCGACCGGCCCATGCGCACCATCGGGCCCGGTGAGTCCCTGGTCTACCGGTTCACCGCCCAGCGGGCCGGCATCTGGATGTACCACTGCGGCACCGCCCCGGTCAGCGCGCACATCGCGGCCGGGATGCACGGTGCGGTCATCATCGAGCCCGACGAAGGGTTCCCGACGGTCGACCGGGAGTACGTGGTGGTCGCCTCCGAGGTGTACCTCGCCGGCGGTACCGGCGGCGACCAGGCGGCTGCGGCCGACGTCGACGCGGCCAGGGCCCAGACCCCCGACCCGGACTACGCCACCTTCAACGGGGTCGCGTTCCAGTACGTGCAGCGTCCCTTCGAGGCCCGTACCGGCGAACGGGTGCGGTTCTGGGTGCTCGCCGCCGGACCCAACCTGTCGACCAGCTTCCACGTCGTCGGCGGACAGTTCCACACCGTGTACGCCGAGGGCGGCTACCGGCTGCGCGACGGCCGTGACCCGTTCGGCGGGACGGGTGGCGGCGCACAGGCGCTGGGCCTCGAGGCCGCCCAGGGAGGCTTCGTCGAGCTGACGTTCCCCGAGGCGGGCCGCTACCCCGTCGTCGACCACGCCTTCCTCGACGCCGAGCGCGGCGCCCTCGGCACCGTCGTCGTCACCGACTGACCCGGCGACGACCAGGATGGGAGTCGATCTCGGCTCCCATCCTGGAGACGGCATCTGACAAGGGAACCCGTGCGACACCATCGGTGGTGCCAGGATGCGAGGCGGCCACGGCTCCAACCCGCCACCCCCGGTCCGTCGGGAGGATTGGAGTCGAACTCGACTCCGATCCTCGTCCGGGCCCACGGGTCGGCTCAGGGCACGGTGCACTCCCGCCAGGAGTCGACATCCTCAGGACGGGAGTCGGCCTCGGCTCCCATCCTGCCGTCCCAGGCTGACAAGGGCTGATGCTCACCGGGATGACTCGGAGAGGATTGGAGTCGAGATCGACTCCAATCCTTGAGACCCCGCCTGGCAAGGGAAGACCTCGCATCGCCGGCGACCACCTGGGCAGACCGACGACGACTCGAGTCGACCTCGGCCCCCACCCTCGCCCTGCGCCCTGACCACGACGAGAGCCCCGTCCCAGCCCCACCCTGGCCCCGAGCCCACCGTCAGGAATGGAGTCGATATCGACTCCAATCCTCGAAACCCCTCCTGACCAGGGAGAACGCTCGACGGCATCGGCGGCTCGGTCGTGGTGGCAGGATGGGAGTCGAGATCGACTCCATTCCTTGAACCCCCGTTTGGCAAGGGGGATCACTCGTGCGAGCCCGTGTGGGGGCGTGTCGGCTAGCGCCAGGTGCGGACGAGGTGCTCGGCGTGCTGGGCGGCATCATCGAGGGTCCGGGCGGCGGCCCGGGTGTCGGCGGCGGCCCGGGTGTCGGCGGCGGCCCGGGAGAACGCCGGCTCGTACAGCCCCGCCACCAGCTCGGCCACCGGTTCGAGGCGGGGGTCGGCGCGCAGCTCGAGCAGGGTCATCGCCGCCAGGTCGAGGCCGGACCGGTCGCCGACGAACTCGCGCACGATGCGTGACAGCTCCTGGCTCGCGCGCTTCGGGGTGACCCGTCCCGCGGCGAGCCCTTCACGTACGGCGGCGAGGGCCGCGAGCGCCTCGTTGCGACCGGCGTTCGGGTCGGGCGGCGGGGGCGGGGGCGGCGGCGGCACGGGCCGAGGCCGCGTCAGCCACCACCCGACCACGGGGGCCGCCACCACCAGCACCACCGCCACCACGCCCAGCAGCGTCCAGTGGCCGGCGTACGCGACCGGGCCGAACACCTCCAGCGGCGTCATCGTCGGTCCCCTGGGTCCCGCCGCACCGCGCCCCAGCCGCACCGGTCAGGGCCGATGCGCCACCCACGGCGCCACGCCGTCTCCTCCCGCGGCAGGGCGTACGTCGGCTGCTGCACGTCGTACCCCATCGGTCCGCCGCCGCGCGAAGGGCCGACCGCCGGCGCCGAACCGCCCCACCCGGCGCCGGGGCCACGCCCTCGCCCGCCCCGGGCGGGCACCGTACGCGGCACCCCGCGGTCACCGGGCATGACGGTGCCGTTCGAGGAGGGTGAAGATCGAGGTGATGACGTCGGACTCGTCGGTGATGTGCTCGTACGCGATGCCGAGCCGGTCGAGCGCCTTGCCGCGGCGGGCGTGGCGGGCCTGCTGCTCGGCGGCGACCTCGACGTGGAGGTCAGCGTCGCGCAGGTAGGCGGGCCAGGCCTGGCCGGTGGCCACGTCGACGAGCGCGGTGCCGGCCAGGTCGGGACGGGTCGGGTCGAGGTCGCCGACGGTGAGGAACAGCACCTCGTGCTGCGCCCGCAGCCGACGCAGCTGCCGCTCGACCTCGGGCGACAGGTCGACGTCGTCGGCCACGACCACGAGGATCGCCTGGCGCCGCACCACCTTCACCACGTGCGCGAGCAGGCCGGCGAGGTCGGGCTCGGGGGCGTCCGCGCGGCAGCCGTCGAGGATGGTCTGCAGCATGCGTTCGAGGGCGTCCTCGCGGCTGCTGGGACGTGTCCAGTGGCAGCCGGCGGCGTTCCCGTACGCGAGCGACACCCAGTCGGAGTGCCGCACCGCCAGCCACCCCAGCACCCCGGCCGCGAGGACGACCACGTCACGCTTGGGGGTGGCGAGGTCGCACATGCCGGCCATGGTGCGCGAGGTCGACACGACGAGCAGGACGGTGTGCTTGCGGTCGGCGACGAACCGCTTCACGAGGAGGTCGCCGCGGCGGGCCGAGGCCTTCCAGTCGATGTCGGCCACCTCGTCGCCGGGCACGTAGTCACGCAGGTCGAAGAAGTCCATGGACCGGCCCAGCTGCACCGACGCGTACGACCCCTCCAGCAACCCGCGCACCTTGCGGTGGGCGTGGATCGCCATCCTGGTCTTGACCTTCGTCAGCAGCGCCACGGCAGCGCCTCACGGGGACGGGACGGCGTTGACGATCGAGTCGATGAGCGACTCGGGCCGCATCCGGTCGGCGACCGCCTCGAAGGTGAGCACGAGCCGGTGCCGCAGCACGGCGTGGCGCATCGCCTTGACGTCCTCGGGCACCACATGGTCGCGCCCGTTGAGCACCGCCACCGCCTTCGACACGTTGAGCAGCGCGATCGCGCCCCGGGGCGAGGCCCCGTACTCGATGTAGGAGGCCCGCTCCGCCCCGATCACCGGCGCCGGGGCGCGGGTGGCGTTGACGAGGGCGACGATGTAGCGCTTGATCACGTCGTCGACGTAGACACGGGTGGCGAGGTCCTGGAGGAACTGCACGTCGGCGACGGTCACCACCGACTCCACGCCCTGCTGCCCCAGCACCCCGGACTCGATGCGCCGCAGCACCTCCAGCTCCTCGTCGGGGGTCGGGTAGTGCACGATCTCCTTCAGCAGGAACCGGTCCATCTGGGCCTGCGGGAGCACGTACGTGCCCTCCTCCTCGATGGGGTTCTGTGTGGCGAGCACCATGAACGGCTCCGGCAGCCGGAACGTCTCGCCGCCCACCGTGGTCTGCCGCTCCTGCATCGCCTCCAGCATCGCCGACTGCGTCTTCGCCGACGAGCGGTTGATCTCGTCGAG
The DNA here is from genome assembly GCA_041855725.1 of Actinomycetota bacterium. Classification (GTDB taxonomy): domain Bacteria; phylum Actinomycetota; class Actinomycetes; order Propionibacteriales; family Propionibacteriaceae; genus JBHAES01. The sequence continues at coordinate 3,549 of JBHAES010000195.1, read as the reverse complement.
CAGCACGAAGTTGGCGTGCACCGGGCCCAGCTTGGTGACGAACCGGGCGTGCTGGGTGTCGTACACCTGCGTGCCGATGATGTCGCTCGGCAGCAGGTCGGGCGTGCACTGGATGCGCGAGAACGACGCCTGCACCGTCGACGCCAGGGTCGAGGCGGCCAGCGTCTTCGCCAGCCCCGGCACCGACTCCAGCAGCACGTGGCCGCGGCACAGCAGCGTCACCAGCAGCGCCCGGGTCAGGTTCGCCTGGCCGACGACCTTGCTCGCATAGCCCCGGTGCAGCGCACCCAGCAGGTGCTGGGCACGGCCGAGCTCGTCCCTGGTCAGCGGCGGTCGGGTCGCGGTGGCGGTCACCGCGTCAGGGTAGCGGGCGGCGGTGCCGCCCCCTGGCGCACGCAGCCGTAGGGTCCCTGGCGGACAGGGGCATGTCACCCCTCCCGCCGCCCCCGGGCGCACGCAGCCGTCGGGCGAGGTGCGGGGGTGGGTGGGTACGTGCAGGGGGGTTCCTCTAGGCGAGCAGAGGGCAGGGGGTACAGGTCGGCAGGTCGTCCAAGAGGCGCGTACGGGGCGGAGTGAGGACCTACCTCTTGGGTGGCCGACCCCTGAAGTCAGCTGGTTCTCACCCTCCTCGCCCGCCGCACCCCGGACCCCACTCTTCCTCCTCGCCCGCCGCACCCCACGCTTCGAGTCGGGCTGTCACTCTGGGAGTCGAACTGTCACATCAGGAGTCGGGCCCGGCTCGAAAGGTGACAGTTCGGTTCGAAGAGTGACAGTTCGGCTCGAATGGTGGGCGTCGGCAGCTGCCACCCACCCGCGGCGCGACGGGTCTCGGCTGAGGTGCCGCGTCGCCTTCCCGACCCGGCCGGCCACAAGCCCAGCGCCGGACCTGAGTCGACACCCTCGCGTCCACCACGGCATCGCCCCTTGCCAACGGCGGGTTCAGAGGTCGTCGAAGGATTGGAGCCGAGATCGACTCCAATCTTCAAGGGCCCCGTACCCCTCCCGCCGTCCCCTCGGCCTGTTCGCCGAGCACGTCGGGGGTCGCACGCGCACCCGTACGTGCAGAGCCTCACCCGTACGCGTGCAGAGCCTGCTGGCTGCGCAGCCCCCCACCGGGAACCCGGCGCACCCCGTACGCGGAGCCGTGTCTCCGCGAGCACCACCGGCGTCGGCGCCGCGCGCCCACCCCGTACCTGCACAGGGTCGTCAGCGCACGGATCGCCACGGGACGCCCGTCCCGTACGTGGGGTCGCGTCTCGCTCGTCGTGCCGCCCCTCGCGCTGGCTGAGTGGGCACTAGGCTCAGGTCGTGACGTTCGGAAAGCCGCGCTACGAGGAGACCAACGCCTTGTTGAACCGCCGGTTCAGCGAGTTCGGCACGCTCGTGATGGCGCACCGGGGGACGGCGTCGGGCAGCATCGCGCTGAACACGTCGGCGGCGGTGCTGGCCGCGATCCGGTCGGGCGCCGACGCGGTGGAGATCGACGTCACGGTCTCCAGCGACGGGGTCGCGTACGTGCACCACGACGGCTTCGAGGCCCAGCACCTCACCACGTCGGTGAACCTGCGCCAGCAGCCGGCGGCGGCGATCGACGAGCACTCGTTCCGGTGGCTCGACCGTGGCGACCGCACCGTGCGGCTGGAGCGGCTGACGCCGATGCTGGCCAGGTTCCGGTCCACGTCGCCGGGGGCGGTGATCATCAACGTGGACCGGTCGTGGTGGTGGTGGCCCGAGGTGCTCGACGAGCTGGGCGCTCTCGACATGACCCCTCAGCTGCTGCTCAAGTGTCACGCCGGCGACGACGCCAGCCTCGACGCCCTCGCCGCCCACGCCGTGAAGTTCCCGTTCATGCCGATCTGCACCACGGTCGACGAGGCGGTGCGGCTCGTCGACCGCGACGACCTCAACCTCGTGGGCCTGGAGCTGGTCGCCCGCGAGGAGGGGCACCCGTTCACCGACCCCGACGTGATCGCCGACCTGCGCGGCCGCGGCGTGTTCGCGATGGTCAACGCCGAGGTGCTGCAGCTGGAGGAGCAGTGCTTCCCGGGCCTGTGCGACGAGCGGGCCATCCTGGAGGGCTCGGAGGCCGGCTGGGGCCGACTGTTCGACCTGGGCTTCGACATGATCCAGACCGACTGGCCGTGGCTGCTCGCCGACTACCGCGAGTACCGCCGCGCCAGCCGTGGCCACCGGGCCCACTGAGGTGCCCTCGACGTCGGGCGGCAACCGTCCCGTACGGGTGCCCCGGGTACCGCCGCAGGCGGCCGCCCTCGCCCTGGCGGCTGCGCAGCGGGCGGTGTCGGGCACGCCGCGTCCCGGTCGCGCAGGGACCGTCGTGTCGGTGATCCTCACCGGCCTCGGGGCAGCCGCGCTGGCCGTGCCAGCGCGGCAGATGGTCAGGCATCGTACGACGGTCGACCCGCGCCACCCCGAACGCGCCGCCGAGCTCGTGACCGACGGTGCGTACGCGGTGAGCCGCAACCCGATGTACCTGGCCGACGTGCTGCTCTTGGCCGCCCACGCCGCCCGGCTGGGACGCGCCGCGCCGTGGCTGGCGGTCCCGGCCTTCGTGCTGTGGATGACCCCTCAGATCCGCGCCGAGGAAGCCGCCCTGACCGCAGCCTTCTCGGACCGCTACGACCGCTACCGCGCCCGGGTGCGTCGCTGGCTCTAGGAGCCGCCGCGGCGCGCACCCGCTCGTCTCCTTGCTGGCTCCTTCCAGGCGGGTCGTACGACCGCCGACCCGACGGGAGGATCAGCGTCGAGACCGGCTCGAGTCTCGCGGGCAGGATCCGACGGGCCCCGACCAGCAGCCGCCCGTCACCTCCGACGCCGTCCGCGGCGCGGACCCAACGCAACCACCCACCGTCCGGACGCGCCGTCCCTCCCGGGCTGCCCGGCCCCCGGCTGCACCTCCCGCCGCTCCGCCCGCCGTACCTCCGGCCACCCGGCCGCTCCCGTGCGCCGCGCGCCGGAGCATGCGTCGTCCTACCCACCCCCACCTGGACCTGTGCGGCCGCCACCGGACGCCTCAGGGGCGTGCCGGGGACGCTCCACCCGTGTGGCGCGACGGGGGTGCGGCGACACTAGGATCTGCGGCGTGACTACGCCACGAAAGGTGGTCGTGCTGGCCCGGGGGCTGGGCACCCGGATGCGGGCGGCCGAGACGACCGCGACCCTGTCGGCCGAGCAGGCCGCTGCTGCCGACACCGGGGTGAAGGCCCTCGTCCCGGTCGGCAGACCGTTCCTCGACCACGTGCTCTCGGAGCTCGCCGACGCTGGGTTCGACCAGGCGTGCCTGGTGATCGGTCCCGAGCACGACGCCGTACGCCGCCACTACGACGCGCTCGAGCTGACCCGGGTCCGTATCGACTACGCCGTGCAGGCCGAGCCGCGCGGCACCGCCGACGCGGTGCTCGCCGCCGCCGACTGGGTGGGCGACAACCGGTTCTGCGTGGTGAACTCCGACAACCTCTACCCCGCGGCGACGTCGCGTCAGCTGCGGGAGCTGCCCGGCGCCGGCCTCGTCGCGTACGACGCGGCGGCCCT
>JBHAES010000194.1:0-7026 GCA_041855725.1 Actinomycetota bacterium | reverse complement strand
CTGGCGTCGGCCCTCGTCGCCGGGCTCGTGCTGCCGTGGTGGGCGCAGCGTGCCTCCCGCGACGCCGACGCGCGGGCGGTGCCGCTGCGGGGCCGGCTGGCCGACGAGGTGCGGGAGGTGTCGCGCACCGCCGTCGACCTGGTGGCGTACGGGGCGGTGCCCGCCGCGCTCGACCGGGTCGCCGCCGTCGACGCCCGGCTCAGGGCGGCCGAGCAGCGGGCCACCGGGGTCCGCGCCGCAGCGGCCTCCCTGCAGGTGGTGGCCGCGGGCGCGGCGGTGCTCGCGGCCCTGTGGCTGGGCGGCCAGGCCGTCGCCGACGGCCGGATCGCGCCCCGGCTGCTGGCGGTGCTCGTGCTCACCCCGCTCGCCCTCCACGAGGCGATGGCGGGCCTGGCGCAGGCGGCCCAGGTGCTGACCCGGGCGCGGGCCGCGCTGGGGCGCGTGGTCGCCGTGCTCGACGCGCCCCCGGTCGGGTGCGGCGACGCCCCCGTCCGCACCGACGGCGCCGAGCCGGGCCTGGTCGCCGAGGGGCTGGCGGTGGGCTGGCCCGGTGGGGCCCCGGTGGCCGAGGGCCTGTCGCTGTCGGTGCGGCCCGGCGAGGCGGTCGCGGTGGCGGGCCCGTCAGGGTCGGGCAAGACCACGCTGGCGGCGACCCTGCTCGGCCTGATCCCGGCCGTCGGCGGCCGCGTCGACGTGTCAGGACGCGTCGGCTACCTCGCCCAGGACGCCCACATCTTCGCCACCACGGTCGCCGAGAACGTACGGATCGGCGACAAGGACGCCACCGACGCCGACGTGGCCGCCGCGCTCGCGGCAGCCGGCCTCGACCTCGACCCCGACCGGATGGTCGGCGAGCTCGGCGCGACCTTGTCGGGCGGCGAGGCGCGGCGGCTCGCCCTGTCGCGGCTGCTCGTCGGCGAGCCCGACCTGCTCATCCTCGACGAGCCGACCGAGCACCTCGACCGGCCCACCGCCGCCGCCCTCATGGACGACGTGTGGGCCCAGCTCGCCACCCGCCCCGTCGTCGTCATGACCCACGACCCCGACGTGATCGCCCGCTGCGACCGGGTGCTCACCCTGCCCGGACGCTGACCGGCCCGGCCGGGGGGCCGGGTACGATCTCCCCTGGACGCGAGGAGGTGACGGTGGAGCCCCAGGTGTGGCCCGACTTCGACAAGGGCGGTGGCCTCGTCACCGCCGTGGCGGTCGACGCCGCCGACGGCCAGGTGCTGATGGTGGCCCACATGAACGCCGAGGCCTACCGGCTCACCTGCGAGACCGGCCTCGTGCACTACTGGTCACGCTCGCGCGACCGGCTGTGGAAGAAGGGCGAGACGTCGGGCAACATGCAGCGGCTCGTCGAGCTGCGCCTCGACTGCGACCTCGACGCCGTCGTCGTGGTCGTGCACCAGGCGGGACCCGCCTGCCACGAGGGCTACCGCTCCTGCTTCCACCGTACGGTCGCCGCCGACGGCACGCTGCGCACCGACGCCGAGCGGCTCATGGCCCCCGAGGAGATGTACCCGGCGCAGCGTCCGGTGCGCTGACCAGGGCCCAGCGGCAGCCGTGCCCTGGCTGAACCGGAAGCAGACGGCTTCGCGGGGTGATCGGCTACAGATGTGACCAGCGGGGCGTACCCGGCGTCCGCGCACCCCCGGCTGGTCTCGCGGGGTGAGGGGACCGGCTCACGCCGCGTACGGCCCGCACCGCGGCGTAGGGTGGCGGCATGGCCGATGTGGCGTCGTGGCGGGCCGAGCTCGAGGGGTTGGAGGCTGCGGCCTGGCCCGCGTACCTGAAGCAGAACTCGGGCCTTCCCGGCCCCCGCGCGAACACTGCGCTCATCGCGGCCGCCGCGCTCGCCGCCGATCCGGTCGTCATGGAAGAGCTGGTGCGTGACGGGAGCGAGTACACCGTGACGTGCGCGGCAGCCGCGTCAGGCCACCGGGCCGACGAGGAGGGATCCCGGGTACGAGCGCACAGCCTGGCCTCCGACGACCGCTGGCGTGTACGGGAAGGCGTGGCGATCGGGCTGCAGCTGCTCGGCGACCGCGACCCGCAGACGCTGTGGTCCCTGGCCCTGGCATGGTCCGATGACGACGACCCGTTGGTTCGCCGCGCCGCCGCTGCCGCGATCTGCGAGCCACGCCTGCTGCGCACCCCGCCGGCCGCCGCGGTGGCCCTCGAGGTGTGCCGCCGCGCCACCGACGGCCTCGTGCGGCTGCCGGCACAGGCCCGCAGGTCTCCCGCCGCCCGGAGCCTGCGGACGTCGCTCGGGTACTGCTGGAGCGTCGCAGTTGCCGCCGATCCCGCAGCAGGGCTCCCCGCCTTCGAGGCGCTCGATGTCGACGACCCGGATGTGGCCTGGATCGTCACCCAGAACCGTCGCAAGAAGCGCCTGGCCCGCCTCCTGTCAGCCGGGTCAGTCTGACGGCCTGGTCTTGCAGGAGCGGCTGGGGTCGTCGCGGTGGCAGCCGTTGGCCTCCAGGATCGTGGCCATGGCCAGGTTGTCGGCGCCGGTGCTCTCGACGTAGCGGGTCACGCCTGCGGCGGCGAGCCGGCCCATGCCGATCCGGTGGAGGGATCGTGCCCAGCCCGGCGCCGCGCCGCTCGGGGGCCACGCCTACGTAGAACACCGTCCCGGTTCGCGGGTCGTCGGGGTAGACCTGCGGCAGGGGGCGGCGTCGAAGGCTGCCCCGGCGTGCTCGATCAGCCCGCGCAGGTCGTCGACGGCCGACTCCGGGGTCGACGTGGCGGAGGGGTCCCCGGTCGAGGCCTCCAGCATCCGGGCGGCGAACGCCTCGACTCCCAGCTCGGCGAGACTCGTCGCTGCCCAGCCGGCCGCAGCTCGCAGAAGCTGGCGTCGGAGGGGAGCAGGGTGCGCCGGTACCAGAGCTTGTCGTCGCTCGTGCGGGCCAGGCTACGCCGCCGGGGGAGCCCGCATCCGGTCCCGGTGCGTACGGCGCTGTGACTCGCAGCGCTCAGGACCCGCCAGCGGCGAGCTGGGAGACGAGGTTGACGGTGCTGGCGACAGCGACCGCGCCCAGCAGGTACGACAGCAGCGAGTGCCGCAGCACCGCCATCCGGATCCGGCGGTCGGCGACGGTGGTGTCGGAGACCTGGTAGGTCATGCCGAGGGTGAACGCGAGATAGGCGAAGTCGTGGTAGCCCGGCTCGTCGTCGCCGAAGTCGACCGGGCGCGGGTGCGGTGACGAGTAGTAGAGCCTGGCGTAGCGGGTCAGGTAGACGACGTGCACCAGCACCCACGAGGCGGTCACGGTCGCCACCCCGACGAGCGCGTCGACGGCCGGGGCCCGCGCCGAGTCGGCGAGCAGCAGCAGCGTCACCCCGCCCAGGCTGCCGACCGCGGCCAGCAGCAGGGCGGTGCCCGACACGGTGTGCGACGGGTCCTCGCGGGTCGCGTGAGCCTTCGTCTCGGCAGGGGTCATGGTGCGCACCAGCAGCCACGTCCAGGCGACGTAGGTGACCACGAGCACGTCCCAGCCGAGCGGGACCGCCAGGAGCGGGTCGGCTCGCCAGCTCGCGGCCCCCACCGCGACACCGACGACCAGCGAGGCCACCAACCGGATCCAGGTCGCGTGCAGCACCTACCCATCGAACACCACCGGCCCTGCCACCCGCGCCCGCCCGGCGCCTGATGGTCAAGCCCGTGGCGTGATGCATGAAAGTGCTCCTTTCGTCGGGTGGGCCAGGCCGTGAGGGCGTGGAGTTCGGGTCGACACCTCCGCTGCGTGTGTGACGGTGGTGGCGGCTGGGGATCGGGCGAGGACGTCGAGACCCTGGGACTTCGACAGGCCGATGACACCGAGCGTCTGCACGAGCCTGCCCATCCACCCTCGCCGCAGCCACGGACCCCGCCCGGAGCTGGTCTCGAACCGCTGGTGGGACCGCCCGCTATGCCCCTGCGACGTGGTGCTACGCTGCGGCTGTTCGCCACGGCGAACGCCTTCCGGGTAGGCGAAGTTCGGTGAGAATCCGACACTGTCCCGCAACGGTGCACTGGGGCCCTCTCCCACGCAGTCCGGTCGCCCTGCCCGGCAGCGCGCAACGACCACCACTCACGAGGATGAGCAGGGCGTCGAGGAACGGTCCTGCCCTCCCGAAGGGAGCACACGCATGGACCCTGTCACCCTGTCCCGCCGCGGCCTGATCCTGGGCGCGGGCGCCGCCGCCCTCCTGGCCGCCACCGGCTGCGCCACCGAGAAGGAAGGGACCGCCGGCACCGGCGACGCCGTGCTGCGGCTCGCGACCGGGTTCGCCATCAAGAACCTCATCCCGCAGAAGACCGGCTTCTGGGGCAACGAGTTCGGCTACGCCGAGCTGCTGCTGCGCCCCCAGCCCGACGGCAACCCGACCGCGTGGCTGCTGGAGGACGCCGTCAACGTCGACGACCTCACGTGGCGCCTCACGCTGAAGCGGGGGGTCACCTTCCAGAACGGCACACCGCTCGACGCCACCCGGCTCGCCGCCGTCATGACCTGGCACCTCGCCAACACCGCCGTGCTCGTCGAGTCGATGCCCGGCGCCACCGTCGAGGCCACCGGCGACACCACGCTCACCCTGCGCACCACGGCGCCGGTCCCGCAGCTGCGCAACACCCTCGCCGACGAGGCGTGCTTCACCGTCTTCGACCTCGACGCCTACCTGCGTACGGGCGACGACCCCGCCAAGCTGCTGGAGGCGAAGATCTACACGGGCCCGTACGTGCCCACGTCGCTGACCGACGAGAAGCTCGTCATGATCGCCGACCCCGACTACTGGGCGGGCACCCCCGGCCTCGCCGGCGTCGAGGTGCGCTTCGTCTCCGACGCGGGAGCCCGCATCAAGGCGGTCCAGAGCGGCGAGGTCGACATCGCCCTCTACCCGCCGACGCAGCAGGCGGGCACCCTGCGGGGCGACGACCGGGCCTCGTTCAGCCTCGGCGAGCCCGCCGGCGCCAGCTTCTGCGTGAGCATGAACCTCGACAAGCCCGTGCTCGCCGACGCCAGGGTGCGCCGCGCGATCCTGCGCCTGTTCGACTACGAGGCCCTGGCGCGCGACGTCATGCAGGGGTTCTACGAGCCGGTCAGCTCGCTGTACGACCCGAAGGCGCCGTACGCCATCGACATCTGGAAGACCGACGTCGCCGAGGCGGAGTCGCTGCTCACCGCCGCCGGCGCCAGCCGCCAGGACGGGGTGTGGCGGCTCGCGGGGGGCCAGCCCCTCGCCTTCGAGATGCTCACCTATCCGCAGCAGCCCGACTCCGACACCCTCGCGCTCGCCCTGCAGTCCCAGCTCAAGGCCCACGGGATCCAGGTCACGATCCGGCAGGTGCCCGACATCAGCGCCGAGATGGAAGGCGACGGCTGGGACACGGCCCTCGTCTCCAACGGCACCGTCTCGTTCGGCGGCAGCCCCATCCCGCCGCTGCAGCGTTACTACCACTCCGGAGGCAACCGCAACTACTCCCACATCCGCGACGCCGAGCTCGACGCCCTCATCGAGCGGCTCGCGGTCACCATCGACGCGACCGCGTCCCGCGACCTGCTGGTCGCCATCCAGACGATCATCGGGGAGCGCGGCTACAACGGGTTCTGCGGCCGGCGCCGTCCCAGCGTGGTCGTGGGTCGACGGATGCCGTCGTACCGGCCGCAGCACGCCCTGATCTGGGTCGACGCCGCCACCAGGCTCGGCGCCTGAACCGATGCTCGTCCTGCAGCGGCTGGGCCAGGGGATCGTGTCGTTGCTCGTGGCGAGCGCCGGCGTCTGGGCGCTCATGGCATACGCCCCCGGCGACCCGGCCACGCGGATCCTGCTGGCCCGCGGGGTCACCGAGCCCGCGCCCGAGCAGGTGGCGGCGCTGCGCGCCGAGCTGGGCCTGGACCGGCCGCCGGTGGTGCGCTACCTCGACTGGATGCACGGCCTCGCCCGGGGCGACCTCGGCCTGTCGTGGACGACGGGGCGACCCATCAGCGACGAGTTCCTCGGCCGGCTGCCCGCCACCGGGCTGCTGACCGTGGTCGCGCTGCTGCTGGCGATGGCGCTCACCGTCGCCCTCGGCGTCCCGGCGGCGGTGTGGGCGTCGCGGTGGCCCGACCGGGTGGCCCGCGGCGCCGCCGTGGTCGTGCTGGCGGCACCGTCGTTCCTGGTGGGGGTGCTGCTCATCGAGGTGGTGACGCTGCGCCTCGGCCTCGGACGGGTGCTGGCCGACGGCACCGCCCGTACGGTGCTCCTGCCGGCGCTGACGCTGGCCCTGGGGCCGGCGGCGTCGTGGTCGCGGCTGCTGCGCACCAGCCTGCTCGAGACCCGGGCCGCGCCCTACCTGGCGGTGGCGGCGGGCCGCGGCGCGACCACGGGGTACCTGGTGACCCGGCACCTGCTGCCGCACGCCGCCCCGCCCATGCTCACCGTGATCGGGCTGAGCGCGGCCGCCCTGCTCGGCGGGGCGCCCGTCGTCGAGACGGTGTTCACGTGGCCGGGTGTGGGCCTCTACACGGTGCAGGCCATCGAGACGCGTGACCTGCCGGTCGTGGCCGCCACCGCGATCTTCGCGGTCGTGGCCTACCTGCCCGTCAGCTTCGTCACCGACGTGGCCCTCATCGTCGTCGACCCCCGGCGGAGGGCCGGGTCGTGAGGGTCGTCCAGGCGCTGTGGCGCCACGGGGAGGGTCGGGTCGGGATCCTGCTCGCGGCCGCGATCGCGGTGGCGGTCACGCTCGGGCCGCTGCTCGTCGGCGACCCCGACGCCACCGACTACCGGACCCAGCTGCAGGCCCCGTCGGCCGCCCACTGGCTGGGTACGGACCAGGCCGGGCGCGACCTGCTCGCGCGGGCGGTCGTCGGCGGCACCACCTCGCTGGGGGCGGCGCTGCTGGTCTTCGTGGTCACCTCGGTGGCTGGCATGGTCGCCGGCGTGAGCGCGGCCCTGAGCGGCGGCGTCTGGGACGCCGTCGTCAGCCGCCTCGTCGACATCATGCTCGGGCTGCCGTCGCAGGTGCTCGCGCTCGCCATCGTGGGCCTGCTCGGCCCG
>JBHAES010000193.1:0-6334 GCA_041855725.1 Actinomycetota bacterium | reverse complement strand
GGAGAGCCCGACGCCAGCTCGGTGCAGGAACCTGGTGACTCCGATGGCGGCCGCGCCGCCGGCCAGCGCCGAGGCCACGGCGACCACGACGAGCCCCAGCGACACGCCGACCCCGACGGCGACCCGGAGCAGCTGCAGGTGCATCACCCCGTTGACCAGGCCGAACACGAACGCGGCGAACAGGTACGACCACCACGTCCACCGGCGGTAGAGCAGCACGGCGAGGGGGACCTCGATGAGCAGGCCGCCGATGAGGTTCCCGATGATCGCCATCGGTCCCGACGGCGTGACGAAGACGGAGATGATCCCGACGATCAGCGAGGCGAGCACCGCAGCGCCCGGGCGACGGACGACGGTGGCGGGCAGCAGGAAGGGCAACGTCCACAGCCCCATGAGCGCGCACCCGGCGAGGATGCCGCTGGGGGTGGCGAGCAGCGCAGCGTTCACGTAGTTGAGCGGCACCAGCACGATCATCCCCACCACCGCGAGTGCGGCGACCGTCATGAGGTTGCGGGTGCCGAGCACGGAGTCGACCAGTCCCTTGCGCGACGAGACGCGTACGGTCGGCGGCGGGACGCGGTCGGTGGTCATCGGTTCCTCCGGAGGAGCACGAGCGGGCACAGGGACAGGACAAGCATAGGTAAGGCTCACCTAACTTGCTGATGTGGGGGAGGTAGGCCCGGGCAGGGCGGGCGCGGATCCTCCCCTGGCCGGCGACGCGGGCGCCCGGCGGGAGGGCCCACGGCGCCCGCCCGAGGGGGCACCAGGGCGAGGCCACGGGAGCCCTCAGCCGAGCCAGGTCCGCACTCGGCCCGGGCGGCTGTGACGGTGGGGTGGGGGTCGAGGAGGTGGGTGCGGCGTGGGTACGGCGAGCGCCCCGGCCTCCCTCTGGGGCGTCTGCGACAAAACGTGACAGGCGCGTGAGTATCGACATGTCGATCATGCGTGGCATCCCACCAGGCGGCTGTGACAGTTCTTCAGAGATCGGTCTCCATCGCGGCGGAGGTTCCGGTGAGGTGGGGCCGGGCGCTGGACGAGACAGTCGCGCGACAGCGCCCGCTGAGGTGTGGGGGCCGATCCACGGTGTCGTCGAGCTGGCGCCCGCCCGAGCCGTCGCGCCACGGTGCCCAGGTCCTGGCGGGGCGGCGTGGAGCACAGGTCCGTGCGACCGAGGTGCCACGCCGATCGTTGTAGGGGTCCCACAGCCGTACGCAAGGATTCGAGTCGAGATCGGCTCGAACCTTGTGGGAACCCTCCAAGCCGCAGGATCGTGATCGGGGGCCCACGTCCTGCACGGCGGGCACGGGTGCCGCGTCGGTGGGGGTCTCGGGCGGCTACCCTCGTGTCATGTCGTGGCTCGACCTGCCTCCCGATCCCAACGAGCAGCCGATCTCGCTCGCCTCGGCCGCGACCAACCCCGACGACGGGCTCGCGCCCGTGCTCCTGTCGCTCGTGGGGTCGGGCGTGGTGGGGCTGTGGACCCCGTACGGGCTGGAGGTCTGGACGATCCCGGACGCGGCCCGGCTCGCGTCGGTGCTCGGGGTGGGCATCGTCGAGCGCACCGAGACGGCCCAGGGCTGGGCCGAGACCGGCTACGTCGACCCGGCGTCGGGGGTGCTCCACGTACGGCAGCGCAACCCTCACGACGGCGCACCGCGGCGGTTCCAGCTCGAGTCGGGGATGCGTACGAACGACGGCCTCGACCCGTGGAGCGCCTGGCAGCTCGAGCGCGTCGCCGACAGCGCCTACCGGCGCGGCGAGCGGTGGGCGATCCGGCAGGGCGGCTACCAGCGGTCGGACTTCGAGCTCGGCGTCACGTCGCAGGTGACGGCGCAGGGCCGGCAGGTCATCCTCACCGCGACCCCCGCCCACGTCGGCCGGGTGTGGCGGGGCAAGGCGGAGGCGGCACCGGCGTTCGCCCGCTCCAGCACCCTCGGCGACACCTTCGCCGTCACCGTCACCGCCACGCGAGAGGGCGTGAGGCGCGCCTCGCAGCTGCTCGTGGAGGTGCTGAAGCGTGAAGACATCCGCCCCTGGGAGGTCATGGCCTGCTTCCCCTCGGTCTAGCGGCCCGGCGAGGGGCGCCGGGGCGACCGGTCGACGTCGGCTCGTGCGCCGTCGTCGGCAGGTGGCGGAGGGCGCGGTCGTGCGATCTGCGGTCCGCCGATCGCCGGCGGAGCCGGCTGCCGGCCGCGTCGGGTGTGAGGGGTCTCACACAGCCGTCGCGGGCGGGGCGGTGCGCCGTACGATGAGCGGGTCCCACCACGAGGAGAGCCCCCGATGAGCACGACCTTCGACCTGCCCGGACGGGTGCGGTCGATCCGTACCTTCGACCGGGAGGCCGGACGGGTCGTCGTGCAGACGGCGGAGCGGCTCCTGCTGCTCGACCACGAGCTGGAGCCGATCGGCACCTGGGACCTGCCCGAGGCGGTGTGCGGCCTCGCCGACGCCGACCCGGTGAGCGACCGGGTGGTGCACGACGACGGCACCCAGATCGTGCTGTGCGAGCACGGCGAGCAGGTCTGGTCGGTGGCGCGGACCCCGTGGGCGGGCGCCGAGTCGGGCGGGGTGTTCTTCGCGGGCGGGCACTGCTTCGCGGTGGTCGCCGGCGCCGACGGCACCAGCGCCGACCTGCTCCGCCTCTCGGTGGCTGACGGGTCGCAGACGGGCCGGCTGCCGCTCGACGTGGCGCCGACCGGCCTGGAGCTGGTGACGTTCCCCGACGGCCGTGTCGCGGTCACGATCGGCGAGGGGGAGACCGCCGCCCACGCCTGGGTGCTCGACCCGCACGCCGACGAGCTGACCGCCGAGAAGGCACCGTGGCACGACCGGGTGCTCACCGACGTGCACGTCTCGGGCCGCTGGGTGCTCACCTGCCCCGCAGCGGGTACCGGCCCCCTCCATGTGATCACCTGGCCCGGCCAGGACCTCGTGTGGGAGGTCGACCCGCCCGGACGCCCGGGGTCGCGGTGGCTGGCCGGGGCGGTCTTCGTACGCGACGACCTCGTCGCCGCCTACGCACCCGCCGGTGACGACGAGACCGATCCCGCCGACGCCGGTGCCGACCATGCCCCGGAGGGGGAGGTGCTGCGGATCCCGCCGCGGCAGCCGATCACGAAGGTCGGCGCCGAGGTGTGGCCCGCCCCGGGTGGCCCCCACTGGTGGCTCGACTACGACGGCGAGCGGCTCACGCGGCGAGCCGGATGACTGCGGTGCGGCCAGGCCCGTGGGCTGGCCGCGTCCGGAGAGTGTCAGACCCCGCTGCTGTGATCAGGCACATGATCGAGACGACGACAACGTGGTGCCGTACGGCGACCGCGGCCCCGACGCGTGGCTGGTCCTTGTCGGGGGCCGGTCGGCGCCGCTCGTCGCAGGGCTCGCCGGAGTCCGGACCTGGGAGGGTCGCGGTGTGTCCAGCAGGGCGTTCGCCCGCTCGGGGGTCGCCGGGTGGGCGTCGCAGGGCGCCGTGACCCACGGTGCCTCGCGAGCCCGATCGTTGGTGCGGGGACGGTTGGTGCAAGGACCACGCCAGGAGCGCCTCCGGCGGCGAGGGGCCGTCGACTGACCGTTGATCGGGTGACGTTGGAGCGGGTGACCGTTGGGGCGGTGACCGTGGGCGGCCTGGTCGGTGCCCTGACCGTTGGTGCAGGTCCAGGGGCGCCCTCGTCGCCCCGCGCCGCGGGGTGTGCGGCACGGGACGAGGGCTGGTCGCGCTCAGCCGATTCACCGAGGCCGTCATCGGCAACGGTCCGGCGCGGCGCGGGACGAGGGCGGCTGGTCGCCCTCATCCCTTGACGCAGAGCAGGGTGTCGAGCTTGACCAGCACCTCGACGAGCGGGTCGGGGCCCTTCGTCTGGGCGTCGATCACGGTCTGCAGGTCCTTGTAGGCGCCGGGGATCTCGTCGAGCACCCCGCCGTCCTTGCGGCACTCCACGCCGGCGGTCTGCTCGGCCAGGTCGGCGAGGGTGAACGCCCGCTTGGCCGCCGCCCGCGACATGCGGCGCCCCGCCCCGTGCGACGCCGAGTTCATCGACCGTACGTTGCCGAGGCCCCGCACAACGTACGAACCGGTCCCCATCGAGCCCGGGATCAGGCCCAGGTCGCCGGCACCGGCCCGGATCGCGCCCTTGCGGGTGACGATCACGTCGACGCCCTCGTACGTCTCCTGCGACACGTAGTTGTGGTGGCACGACACCTGGTCGCCGAAGGTGACCTGCGGGAACCGGCGCACCAGCACCCGCTGCACGAGCTCCATCATCACCTCACGGTTGACGCGGGCGTAGTCCTGCGCCCAGTAGAGGTCGTGCAGGTAGGCGTCCATCTCGTCGGTGCCCGACAGGAACACGGCCAGGTCACGGTCGGGCAGCCCCAGGTTGTGCTGCAGCCGCTTCGCCGTGTAGATGTGGCGCTCCGCGAGCTCCTTGCCGATGTTGCGCGACCCGGAGTGCAGCATCGCCCACACCGCCCCGTCGGAGCCGGAGCACACCTCGATGAAGTGGTTGCCGCCACCCAGCGTGCCGCACTGCGACAGCACCTTCGAGCGGAGCTGGTCGATCCTCGGCGCCCGCAGCGACGCGAACCGGTCCATGACCTTCGCCACGCGACCCGACAGCCCGACCCTGCCCTTCGGCAGGGGCGCCTTGCCCTCGTGGCCGCGGAACCCGACCGGCACCGCCGCCTCGATCGCCGACCGCAGCTCGCCGAGGTCGTCGGGAAGGTCGGCCGGCGTGAGCGAGGTGCGTACGGCCGTCATGCCGCAGCCGATGTCGACCCCCACCGCCGCCGGCGCCACCGCGTCACGCATCGCGATCACCGACCCGACCGTGGCGCCACGACCGTAGTGCACGTCGGGCATCACGGCGACCCGGTGGGTCCACGGCAGCGCCGCCACGTTCCGCAGCTGCTGCTGCGCCGCCGGCTCGATCTCCCACGGCACCGCCCACACCGCCACGTTCGAAGCCCCCGGCAGCTCGGCCGGGAAGTCCATCTCCATGGCCCTCCTCCTTCCCTCGCTGTCAGGGCCTCGACCAGGGTAGGGACCCGACCCTGCCAGGGCTACCGGTTTTGTGGCCGTCCGGCCGCGGCCGCCCTGGAGACGACGATCGGGGCGGGGACTGTGCCCCACCAGGATGCTGGCCCGTGGCCGACGGTCAGCGGCCGGTCGGGGCCGGACGATCAGGGGACCCGAGGGCCGTTCGACGTCACCGGGGTCGGTCCGAGACGCCGACCGGCGTGGGCTCCATGAGCAGAGCCCAGACCCGTACGAACCTGCTCCACCTGGCAGCGGCTTCGGGGCCGGTGAGGGCGCGGTGCTCGGTCATGGGCGGCGGACTTCGCCGGTGTCGTGGTCGGGCCGCCACGTGGGACGGCGCTCCATGCGGGGAGCAGCTCCAGGGCTGGTGCCGGACGGGTGGCCCGCAGCTGCGCTCGACGCCGCTGGCGGTGGCGGTTCCTGTTCGGGCCGCACGGCGAGGCTGAGGGGTCGAGCCGGCCGTACGAGGTTGCCCACCCGGAGGAGCGCTCGGGGCCCGGCGAGGAGCGGGTGCTCGGTCTCGGGACCCGGCGGACCTCGGCAGCGGGGTCGGCTCGGTCGTGCCGACTTCGTACGAAGCTGCTCCACCCGGGATGCGCAGGCCCACAGCGGTGACGGGGGCCCGGTCGTGGGACGGCGGCCAGTGGTGGGACCCGCTCACGCACCCGAGTCGGGTCGTGCCGGCTCCCGTACGAGGCTGGTCCCTGGGCGGAGCACGACCGGAGCCGGGGTGTGGCCGGTCTCAGGGCGGCGGGTCGTCCCGGGGGTGGCCGGCTCGGGCCGTGCGCGCCCAGCCGCAGCGCGGCCATGCCGTCAGGCGACGGGCGTCGGCTGGCCGACGACGATGCGGGTCACCCCTTCCCAGCGGGCGGGGTCGGTGGCGTTGCGGCCGTCGACGAGCACGCGGGCGCCGGGCACGTCGGCGGTGCCCCAGGTGCGGTAGACGGCGTGGTCGGTCTGCAGGAGGGCAGCGTCGGCGCCCCGCCCCTGCTCGTACGGGGTGAACCCGAGCGCGCGCAGCTCGTCGGGGGTGTGCAGCGGGTCGTGCACCAGCGCGGTGGCGCCGCCGGCCTCCAGCGCGGCGACGACGGGGAACACCCCCGACAGCACGGTCTCCTTCACCCCGCCGCGGAAGCCCGCGCCGAGCACGGCCACCGTACGACCCGTCAGCCCGCCGAGCGCGGCTGCCAGCAGCGAGACGGTGTAGCCGGGCATGTCGGCGTTCGCCTCGCGCGCGGCGCGCACGATGGTGGCGTGCGGGTCGCCGGAGAGGTAGAGCCGCGGGTAGACGGGGATGCAGTG
>JBHAES010000192.1:0-3577 GCA_041855725.1 Actinomycetota bacterium | reverse complement strand
GGTGCGGCCGGCGCGGCCGGGGCGATGGTCGCCTGGCGGGCGGCG
Organism: Actinomycetota bacterium; assembly: GCA_041855725.1. Taxonomy (GTDB): domain Bacteria; phylum Actinomycetota; class Actinomycetes; order Propionibacteriales; family Propionibacteriaceae; genus JBHAES01. Next base: position 3,532 of record JBHAES010000192.1, on the reverse strand, counting down.
GCTGCCATGGCGGCCCTCTCGAGCGACGCCCGGAGCTCCGCCACGTCGGCGTCGGGGTGCACGAGGTCCTTGACCCCGGCGCGCAGCGCGGCGAGGCCGACCTGCTCGACCATCGGCGTCACGAGCACGACGCTGGCGGGGTAGAGCTGGTCGATCGACCGGGCGAGCTCGAGGGCGGCGTTCACGTCGGCGCCGGCGTCGACGACGACGACGTCCGGCAGCGGGGCCCCGCGCAGCTGCTCGAAGAGCACGCCGGCGTTGGTGGGCAGGGGGTTCGGCGAGAGGAGCAGGAAGGAGCCGCCCGTGGCGTACCCCGTCTTCTCGCTCAGCGCCTGGGACTGGCTGACGAGGAGGATGCGGGTCACGGGAACACCACCCGTCCCGAGATGCCGGTCGCCGACTCGACGGCGCTGACGTCGGTGGTGTCGGTCTGGGCGGCCAGGTAGACCGAACCGCTCTCGATCGCCCACACGAGCTTCTCGGTGTCGGCCGCCGACAGCGCGACCGTCACGAGCACCGAGCCGTTGGGGGCCGCCTCGGCGGCGGCGGAGGCAGAGGCCGTGTCGGGCGACACCACCCCGCCCTGGACGCGGGTGACGAGGACCTTGCTCAAGATGGTGCGGGTGACCTTCTTGTCGCCCACCACGGGCTTCGTCGCGTTCGGCGCGGCGGACTCCTGCGCCTCGACGTCGACGGTCACGAGGAAGCCGACGAGGTCACCGGCCTTCAGGCTGCCGCCCTTGGCGCGCTCGGGGTTCAGCTGCACCGTGATCTGCTGGAACTCCTTCGGCACCGGGACGAGGTCGTGGTTGAGGGCGGCGTACTCGGCGAAGCGCGCGGCGAGGAGCTGCTCGCCGACGAGCAGGTCGGTCGTGGCGACCTTGCCCTTGATCTGGTCGAGGCTGCTGACCGCGCCGGCGGGCACGGCCGCCTTCGGGAGCTGGCGCTTCTGGACGGAGTCGCCCAGGGCCTCGGCCGCCGTTCCGCGGGCGACGTCCTTGACGACGACGTACACGTCGGTGGGGCTCTGGCTCGACATGGCGCGAGCGTCCGCACTGGTGACGTAGACAGCGAGGAGGCCCGCCCCGGCCAGGGCGAAGACTGCCGCGAAGATGGCGGCGAGGAGGCGGCGATTCATGGGTGCTGTGCCTTCTTTGTCGGGTGGAATGCTTGGTTCGCTCCGGGCGGTGACGTCAAGACCAGCCGACGATCTTGGCGCCACCGGGTACCGGAGGCGGTGGTGCTAGCGCGTACGGGGGGCCTGGGCGGCCGGACGGTACGTATCCTTGACCACGAAGAGCATGGTCGAGAAATAGGCCGAGATGGCGTTCATCGAGATGACCCCTGGACGTGCATCGATACCGAGTTCTGGTCGACGCCGAGGATTCTCGGCGCGGACGACAGAACTATGTCTGGGCACCTTGGCGGGTGCAACGCAGGTGAGACGTCTCTCACGCCTCCCCCGCCACAGGCGGCGCCGGGGTCAGGCGGCGGCGGGCTCGAACGACAGCAGGTCGCGCAGGTGGGGGGTCACCGCCGTGGCCGCCTCGGCGACGGTGACCGGGGCGCTGACCTCGGCCGCCAGCGAGGTGACGCCGGCGTCGCTGATGCCGCAGGGGATGATCCGGCCGAACGCGCCCAGGTCGGCCGACACGTTGAACCCGAACCCGTGCAGGGTCGTGCCGCGGCTCACCCGGATGCCGACCGCGACGATCTTGCGCTCGGGTCGGGCGTGGTCGGCGGGCAGCCACACCCCCGACCGCCCGGCCACGCGGCCCGACCGCACCCCGAAGTCGGCGAGGGTGCGGATGAGAGCCTCCTCCAGGCAGCGCACGTAGTCGACCACGTACACCCCGGCCGGCAGCCGCACGATGGGGTAGCCGACGAGCTGCCCCGGCCCGTGCCACGTGATCTTGCCGCCCCGGTCGACGTCGACCACCGGCGTGCCGTCGAGCGGACGCTCGTGGGGCAGCGTACGACGCCCCGCGGTGTAGACGTCGGCGTGCTCGAGCAGGAGCGCGGTGCCGCCCCGGACGCCGTCGGCCACCTCGGCATGGATCCGCCGCTGCTCGTCCCACGCCCACCGGTAGTCGATGAGTCGGGGTGGCTGGTCGTCGAGTCCGAGGCGCTGGATGTCGAGAGGCACCCACCGATCTTAGAGGGAGTCGTCGGCCTCCGGTCGCCGCGTCAGGGCCGCTGGTCGCACCCGGCGGCCTCTACCCTGGGTCGAACCGATACAGGAGGAGCGATGGAGTACGAGAACTACCCGGGCCAGAGCAGCAGCGCCGACGAGGAGACGATCACGGGCGGCCACCAGCTCGAGTGCCCGGTGTGCCACGGCACCTCTTTCACCCAGGAGACGGGCCGCATGGAAGGGCGCTACGGCTACTCGACCCACATCATCGACATGATGATCTGCTCGACGTGCAACTACGTCTTCTGCTTCTACAGCCAGGACTCCCGTGTCTTCTGACCGGCTGCACGAGACGCAGCAGGGCCCTGCGACCGAGGTCGCAGGGCCCTGCCGTGGCCGTGTCCGTCAGCCGCCGAGCTCGGCGGCGAAGTCCCCACCCTCGAGCCGTGCCTTGACGACGCTGAGGAACCGGGCCGCGTCGGCGCCGTCGACCAGGCGGTGGTCGTAGGAGAGGGAGAGGTACATCATGTCGCGCACCGCGATCACCTCGCCCAGCTGCGGGTCGGTGAGCACCACGGGGCGCTTCACGAGCGCGCCGGTGCCGAGGATCGCCACCTGCGGCTGGTTGATGATCGGCGTGTCCATGAGGGTGCCGGCCGAGCCGTAGTTGGTGATGGTGAAGGTGCCGCCCGTCAGCTCGTCGGGGGTCACCTTGCTGGCGCGGGTACGGGCCGCGAGGTCGGCGATCTTCTTGGCCAGCCCGGCCACCGACAGGTCGCCGGCGTCCTTGATCACCGGCACCAGCAGACCCTTCTCGGTGTCGACCGCGATGCCGAGGTGCTCGGCGTCGGGGTAGGTGATGAGGCCCGCGTCGGTGTCGATGGTGGCGTTCACCTTCGGGAACTGCTTGAGCGCCTCGATCGTGGCCTTCGCGATGAACGGCAGGTACGACAGCGACGCGCCCTCGCGCGCCTTGAACTCGTCCTTGACCTTCGCCCGCAGCCGCGACACGACCGTGAGGTCCACCTCGACGGTGGCCGTCAGCTGCGCCGACACCTGGAGCGACTCCACCATGCGGCGGGCGATGGTGGCCCGCAGCCGGCTCACCTTCTCGGTGGTGCCCCGCTGGTGGCCCACCGTCGGGGCGCTGACCGGGGTGGGGGTGGCGGCGGGCGCCGCAGCGGCGGCCGGGGCGGCCGCGGCCTGCCTCGCCCGCTCGGCGGCGTCGAGCACGTCCTGCTTGCGGATCCGCCCGCCCACGCCGGTGCCGGTGAGCGACGCGAGGTCGACCCCGTGCTGCGCGGCGAGCCGACGCACCAGGGGGGTCACGTACACGTCGGCGCCACCGCCGGCCCGCGGGGCGACCGTGTTGACGGCCGCCGGGGTCACCACCGGCGC